>JAUIMD010000150.1 GCA_030433225.1 Bacteroidia bacterium | reverse complement strand
ATGGCGGGTAATTTCCCGGGTTAGCGTACAAACTCCACCTCTTTCATCCAATAGTGGCGCAAGGCACCGGTTGCGGTTTTCAACAAAAGTCGTCCATCGTCTTCCACCTTTTGCAGGGTAGCGTTAAATACACCCTGGTTATCCCTGTATTTATATAAGCCTTTATTGCGGTACAGCAGGGAAAAATACTCACGGTTCAGCTCCTGCACATACCCCAGCCGTAAGCGCTTATAATGGCGTAAAATGGCGATTTTCACTTCCCCCAAAAGGGGTTCAAGTTTTTGCTCAGCCCCTAAAATCTGTACTAACGAAACCGGGTTGAGCGCCTGATGAAAGGTTTGCTGGTTTACATTAATGCCCATGCCCACAATCGCGTGAGCCAATTTGGTGCCCATTATGGCTGTTTCAATCAATATACCGGCCAGTTTGCGGTCGCCAAAATAAATATCGTTGGGCCATTTTACCCGAAAACCGGGTTGCTTTTGGTTCAGCAGTTCCACCACAGCCAGGGCCACGGCTTTCGACAATAAAAACTGACGTGCCGGAGCCAGAAAATCGGGGAACAAAACCATACTGAATAACAGGTTTTTTCCCGGCTCACTTTCCCACACATTATTCCCCTGACCTTTCCCCTGGCTTTGGAAGTGGGTTTGTAAAATAAAACCTTCCTGCAATTCTCCACCCAGCATTTGGTTGAGTGCCGCATTGGTAGAGCCGGTGGTTTCTATAAGCAAATGGTTCTCCATTTTTTGAGTTGTGCAGCGTAACTAACGGCAATTTGGATGGCAAACGTTGCGCAATAAAAAAGGGCAATTGCTTGCCCTCTTTTTTATTTATGTCTTTTCTTAAGCTCCCGGGCTAAATCTTCCAGTCGGTAGCCTTTGTAAATCAGCATTACCATCATGTGGTACATAAGGTCGGCGCCTTCGTAAATCATATTTTTGTCGGAGCCGTTTAACGCATCAATAATCATTTCTACGGCTTCTTCGCCTACTTTCTGCGTCATTTTGTTGATGCCACGCTTAAACAGCTTTGTGGTATACGAGCCGGAGGGCATGGTTTTTCTGCGTTCTTCCAAAAAATCCTGCAGGTATTTAAAAAACATGATGTCGGCTGTATTGTCTTCTCCCCACCAGGTATCGGCACCGTTATCGGCAGTTGGCCCGCCGGGGTTTGCCTTTACCAACAGCGTGGAACCCAGCGCATCGTTGAGCATTTTTACCACATGCAGGTAACCGGTATTTTCCCCTTTTACATATACTTCTTTGGTGTTGGTATCGTAAAAACAAACTTTTCCCGAGCTTTTGCTTTTTTCGTAAGCTTCGTTGTTCATGTACCCAAAAACCAGCACCTTATCGGTAGTCGAATCCTGCACGATTACAGGAATGATCTCATTTTTCTTAAAATCAGGTTTTTCTACTTTGTTAAATGCACCTGTATTCTTCATTTGTTGGTGGAAATTAATTAATCAACAATCGTGTTTACATCACTTGGCAAAAGTATATTATATATTAATATATACAATATTTAACGTCAAATAAGGAACCTTACAAACGCACCACAATGCCTTTTTTGTGGAGTTCTTTTTTTAGCAAGGGGATGGGAATTTCGCCATAGTGGAAAATACTTGCTGCCAAGCCGGCATCGGCTTTTCCGTGGGTAAATGTATCCACAAAATGATCAATAGAACCTGCTCCACCCGAGGCAATAATGGGTATTTTCAGCATATCGCCCAATTTGGCCAGTGCCTCGTTGGCAAAGCCCTGTTTGGTCCCGTCGTGGTTCATGCTGGTAAACAAAATTTCGCCGGCACCACGGTCTTCTGCCTCTTTGGCCCACGAAAATAACTCCTTGTCGGTAGGTATCCGGCCTCCGTTTACAGTCACTACCCATTTCCCGTTTTCTTCGCGGGCATCAATGGCACACACCACAAACTGGCTTCCGAAACTTTTGGCCATCTGGCTAATCAGTTCAGGGTTTCTCACTGCCGATGAGTTAATGGAGCATTTATCGGCACCGGCATTTAACAGCACGTCGGCATCCGACACTTCGCTAATGCCTCCACCCACCGTAAAAGGGATATTGATGTAGCGGGATATTTTGCGCACCAGTTCGGCAAAGGTCTTGCGCCCTTCGTGGGTAGCGGTAATGTCGAGAAAACACAATTCGTCGGCCCCTTCTGCGGCGTATTTTGCCCCCAGTTCCACGGGATCGCCAACCGATTTTATGCCCACAAAATTCACTCCTTTTACGGTTTGGCCGTCTTTAATATCCAGGCAGGGGATGATTCGTTTTGCTAACATATGTGTGTTTATTTATGGATATTTTTCAGTTGTTTCAGGGTAATGCGTCCTTCGTAAATGGCCTTTCCAACAATAACGGCGGGCACCCCCATGTGTTGCAGTTTCCGTATGTCTTTCATTTCACTAATGCCACCACTGGCAATTACATACAGGCCGGTAAAAGCGTCCAGCATTTCTTCGTACAACTGGTACGACGGGCCTTGCAGCATACCGTCTTTACTTATGTCGGTTGAAATCACCTTGGTTATTCCCTTTTTCAAGTACTCGTTGATGAAAGGCCAAATCTCCAGGTCCGATTCTTCTTTCCAGCCCGAAACGGCAATTTTATTGTTCTTTACATCGGCTCCCAAAATAATGCAATCGGCGCCGTACTTTTTAATCCATGCCTCAAAGGTAGCAGGGTTCTTCACCGCAATGCTTCCGCCGGTAATCATTTTTGCGCCGCTTTCAAAGGCAATGCGCAAGTCATCGTCGCTTTTTAAGCCACCGCCAAAATCAATGGTGAGTTGTGTTTTAGCCGCTATGGTTTCCAGCACCTTCCAGTTTACAATGTGCTGGGCCTTGGCACCATCCAAATCCACCAGGTGAAGCCGGTTTATGCCGCAATCCTCAAACATTTGCGCCACTTCCAGCGGATTTTCATTGTACACGGTTTTTTGGTTGTAATCGCCCTTGCTCAGACGAACGCATTTCCCATCAATAATATCAATGGCGGGTATTATTTCAATCATTTTATTCGGGTTTGGATTAGGGCAGACGCAGGAAGTTTTCTAAAATCCGGGCGCCTACATCACCACTTTTTTCGGGATGGAACTGGGTGGCGTAAAAATTACTTTTGTGCAAAGCTGCCGAATATGGGTGAATGTAATTTGTGGTTGCCACCGTATGTTCTGATAATTCGGCATAATATGAATGTACAAAATACACATACTGACTTTCGAGGGAGGCATCAAAAATGCCGGTCTTCAGGTCCTGTATGGTATTCCATCCCATGTGGGGTACTTTAATGTCAAACTCCTGCCCGGCAGGCGGTGCAAAGCGTTTTACGTTTACGTCAAATATGCCCAGGCAATCGGTATCAAACTCCTCCGAGTGTTTACACATAAGCTGCAAGCCCAGACAGATGCCCAGCGTTGGCTGTTTTAATTCTTTAATTACCGCATCAAGGCCTTCTTTTTTAAGGTAGGCCATGGTATTGCTGGCTTCTCCTACACCCGGAAAAATTACCTTGTCGGCATTCAAAATTTTTTGTTTATCGGCGGTAATATCGGCCTCCACCCCAAGCCGTTTTAAGGCGTACGATACGGAACGTATGTTGCCCGCATTGTATTTTATAATTACTACGTTCATGCTACTCGCTTAACAATTCAGCAATTTTTGCCTTCATTCCGCCAAACTCCTCTTCATTAAAAAGGCGGGTTAAAAAGGCAATTTTACCATCCTTTCCAATGATCACATTTCGGGTAACTCCGGCTCTTTTATCCGCAAAAAGTCCAAATACATCCGCCCCGGGATCCAGTGCCAACGGGTAAGTAATTTGCATGTCTTTCGCAAATTTCTGCACCGTTTCCAAGGGCTCATCCCGATCAATGCCAATAAGTACAAAGTCTGATCTGTCTTTGTAAACCTGCCAAATTTCGTCTTCAATAAACGGCATTTCTTTGCGGCAAACACTGCACCAGCTCGCGGTGAACTGCAGCATAACCACTTTGCCCTTTACATCACTTTTACTTACCCATTTTCCATTGGCCAGCTGCACCTTAAACTCGGGAGCCTCCTGTCCGGTTTCTACCAGATAGCCCCTCGTATCATCTTCAGCACAAGCCCATTGAGTCCATAAAAGTGCCACTAAAATGTATATAATTTGCTTCATTATTTTTTAATTAAAAACCACTGTTCGGTTATTGTACACCAATATTTTACGCTGAAGGTGTTTTTCCACCGCCCTGGAAAGTACAATTTTTTCCAGATCGCGCCCTTTTGCCACAATTTCGGGCACAGTGTTTTTATGCGTTATGTGGGCTACATCCTGCTCAATAATTGGGCCGGCATCCAAATCGGCAGTAACGTAATGGCTGGTAGCACCAATTATTTTTACGCCCCGTGCATGGGCTGCATGGTAAGGCTTGGCACCCACAAATGCGGGTAAAAAGGAATGGTGGATATTGATAATTTTATTGGGATACTGCTGCACCAGGTCTTGCGACAGAATTTGCATATAGCGCGCTAATACCACCAGGCTGACGTTGTGCTGTTTCAGCAATTCCAGCTCCTTTTTCTCTTGCTCCTCTTTGTTTTCTTTGGTAATTGGCAGGCAGAAATACGGAATTTCAAAACGGTTAGCTACCCATTCCATATCCGGATGGTTGCTGATAATCAATGGAATTTCCACGTTCCATTCGCCGGCCGAATACCGTGCCAGCAAATCAAACAGGCAATGAGACATTTTTGAAACAAAAATGGCCATGCGTGGCTTTACGGTTGAAAAATAAAGCCGGAAATACAGTTTGTACTTATTCCCGAAAAGGGTTTCCACATAATCGTTTATCTTATCCTTCGGAATGCTGAAGTCTTTCAACTCCCATTCCACCCGCATAAAAAACACTTTTTCTTCCCGGTCAACATGCTGATCGAGGTATAAAATGTTTCCGTTATTGGTATTGATAAACTCTGTGATGGCCGCCAATATTCCCTGCTGGTCAGGGCAATGAATGAGAAGTATTGCGTTTTCCTTGGTATGGGGCTGATTTGCCATGTTTACTATCTGCTTTCGAAATGGAAAGCAAAAATAACCAATTCATACCAATATTAATGGGATTCAGGTTTCTAAATTTCTTTTATTCACGGTGTAGTGTAAGCGGTCGGGCACTTTTGCAAACTCTTGCCGGAAAGCAGTACCTTTGCCCCAAACACACCCGTAATGACAGTTTCCACCTACGAAAAACAACTGGCCACTACATATCGTGTAAAAACACATGATGTGGATATTCGCCAGGAAATGAAACTCCCCGAAATTATGAACCTGTTGCAGGAGCTGGCCACCCAGCATGCCGACAAGCTTAACTTTGGGTACGATCACCTGGTTCGTAAAAACCAGTTTTGGGTGCTTAGTCGCATGCGTCTTGAGTTTCATCAAATGCCCGCGTGGAAACAGTCCCTGGATTGCCGCACCTGGTCAAACGGGCTGGATGGCATTTTTCCGTTGCGCAACTGGCAACTCTCCACCCAAAACGCCCCGGTACTATCCGGCTATGCCCAATGGTTAATACTGGATGCCCGCACCCACCGCCCTGCGCGGCCGGATGCCACCGACTTTGAAGGAAAAATACTTAACAAGCGTGCAACATCACAGGACATAAAGAAACTAAGACCGTTTTCAAATGCCGGTTTACTGGGCAAATTTACGGTGCGCCTGCACGAGTTAGACATGAACGGCCATGTAAACAATGTATTTTACATGGCCTGGATTTTAGACAGCCTTGGC
>JAUIMD010000149.1 GCA_030433225.1 Bacteroidia bacterium | reverse complement strand
TCTTTTATCGTGTGTGGAAAAAATAAAAGTGATGTTTTCTTCCCGGTTGAGTTTTTCCATAATGTCAAGCAGCATTTCGGTGGATTTTGAGTCGAGGTTGGCCGTAGGTTCATCTGCCAATACGAATTTGGGCTTGGATGCCAGCGCTCTTGCCACTGCCACCCGTTGTTGCTGTCCGCCGGAGAGTTTTGAGGGGCGGCTGTCAATACGGTCTCCAAGGCCAACTTCGGTAAGCAGTTCAATGGCCCGCGCATCCCGTTCTTTTTTGGGTCTTCCCTGCAGCTCCATAATAAATTCGACATTTTCTTTTGCCGTAAGCACCGGAATGAGGTTGTAGGCCTGAAACACAAAGCCTATGTTATGCAGTCGGAAATGGATGAGTTCAGAAGACCGAAGGCTTTCGAGGCAGGTGTTGCCTATGCAAATGGAGCCAGCACTGGGCTTATCCAATCCACCCAGCATATTTAAAAAGGTGGTTTTTCCGCAGCCTGAAGGGCCCACAATAGCGGTAAATTCCCCTTGCTTAAATTCAAGGTCAACTCCTTGTACGGCATGTACTTTCACCTCCGAGTCGTGGTAGGTTTTATGCAGGTTTTGTATGCGAATAACATTCATTGTTGTAGGGGTTTTTGTTCAACTAAAGGTTACATATCAATGCGAATGGCTTCGGCTGGTTTTAATTTTAAGGCTTTAAAAGCCGGGTAAATGGCTGCCAGCAAACCGGTAAAAAATACCAGAATTACCACCAAAACCACGTCTTTTATGCGGAGGTAAGGATACACGGTACTGTCGTATCCCAGCGCCCCGATTCCCTCAGAAAAGGCAGCAATGCTTATGCCTGTTTGGGCGGTAATGGCCGTAAACACAATCCCTATGGCAATGCCCACTATACCTCCCAAAAGCGATAACAGTACCGTTTCCGACAAAATCATCCGGAATACCCGCCTCCTGGTCATGCCAATGGCCATTAGCATGCCCAGCTCTTTGGTACGCTCAAGCACGGCCATTAGCATGGTGTTAACAATGCCAAAGGCAAGGGCCAGCAGAATAATTACCATAAAGATGTACATGGAAATATCCAGGCTCGATTCCAAAATGGCTACACTTGGCAGCAAGGCTCTCCAGTCCTGCACATCCAAATCCGGGTAGGACGCTTTTAATTGTTTGAGGGTAGCAGGTACGGCATCAGGGTGTTTTAGCAGCACGGCAATTTCATGCGCTGCCAGTGTATCCACCCCATATAGTGGGCATAAGTCGGTGGCACGCACAAAAATATTCATGCCATCGTATTGCGTATTGCTGGTTTGGTAAATGCCCGATACCCTGAACGAAGCACCCGATAAGTACCCGCTGGAGTCGGCAAACGTTAGCACCACCTTCGATCGCATTTTAATTTTCAGCTTATCGGCCAGTTTTTGTCCGATAACAACCTGGTTGCGTTTGGTTGTTTCAAAATAGTCGCCTTGGGTAATGTGTTCAAAAATATTGGTAACCGCTTTTTCTTTTTGTGGCTGTATGCCAAATACTTTTACCCCGGTTGAGGTGGTTGGCGACTGAATCATCCCCTGTACAATAAAACGCTGGCTGGAGGCTTGAACCGAATCCAACCCTAAAATGCTTTGAGTAAGCGCAGTTGCGTTGGCAATAAAGTTTTTTTCGGATGGATCGGTCAGGTAACCGGCATTGTGCACTTGCAGGTGCGATGCCTCTGTGGCAATGGCCGAATTGATGCGTTGATTGGCCATTCCGTTGTAAAAGGCACCATTAAAAATGCCGGTAAAAATGCCCAGCGCCATGGCAAATAAAATCACCAGGCTACGAATTTTGCTGCGCCATACATTGCGCCACGCTATGGATACAATCATTGTGCATATAGGTTTATTTGTTTAGCGGAGACGTTTCATGTTTTGTTGCGAGAAAAAAGCATCTTCGATAGGGGCATTAAAGGTTACCTTTTCAATGGTAACAATGGTCCGTTGTTGTGGCTTATCGGCGGGGATAATTTCAAAACGTTTTGGCAGCATTCGCCCATCCATCTCCTGTATATCGTGCGCCAGTTCCGTTTTCACCAGGTAGGCGTCTTCGTCGTAGTATTCTGATTTCATCTGGATGTATTCATCCTTCGTAATCCATAAAATAAGCTTGCCCCAAACTACAGCCGCTTCTTCGGTTGGAATCAGCTCTATTTTGTACGCCGGGTGCCCCTCAATGGTTTCTTCTCCTAGTATTTTGTGGGAATAATCCCGAACAATGGACGACTCCTGGAGCAGGTCATCGTTGGTAAAGTCCGATCCCATCCAGCCCTGCGACATCATGGAGGGCGGCAGTTTTATCATGCGCGAAATGCGCGGGTTCCAGTTCCACATTTCTTTTTTACGTTTTAAAAACGTTTGCCCCTTTTCCTGTACCGGGTCCGTCACTAGTGTCATGGCATACTCCGTTCCTTTGCTCCAGCTTTTAAACGCCAGGTTGCGTTCGTAAGTGGGCCGTTTAATGAGCATCGACATTACCGTTATGCTCGAGGTTTCTCCCATGCGCTTGTCGTCCGATTTTTTAACGATTTCGCGGGCATTTTGAGCCATGCCCGCGGTAACAGTTGCGAGCAGAAGCAGGGATGTGCATAGGATGTTTTTCATGTGTTTATGTTTGAGGTGAACAATAGCGTTCAATTAATTCGTCTCTTATGGTTTGTAGCGGAAATGTTTCCGGCGATAGGATGTATTGCAGCGAAAGCCCGTCAAGCAGGGCGCCAAACAGCAGAATTTCGGTGGATGGGTTTTTGAAACCCATATGTACGAAGTAGGCGTGGCTAACTGTTATGAAATGCTGGTATATACGGGCTAATTTGTCCTGATACATTTCCATTACGCCCGGCTGCAGCAACACCTGAAAATACAGCCGCCAATACACCGGATTGTCTTGAAGAACTGCAAACGATTTTGCAATAAAGGCCCGCATGTGCTCCCGGTTAAAGTGCCGGGGGTCAATGGCCAGGTAGTGGGCAAATAGCGTGTTCATGCCTTTGTCTAAAATTTGTAGTAAAAGCGCCTCTTTACTGTCAAAATAATTGTACAAAAGACCTTTGGAAATGCCCGCTTCTTTGGCAATGTGCGAAATGGAAGTGGAATGGTACCCCGCAGCACCAAACAAACGGAGCGATACCTCCATAATGTGCTTTTGCTTTTGGTGGCGAATTTGTTCAAATTGTTCGGACGATCGGGGGCTCATGGATAGTTCTCTTGTTTTGAATGAACGATTGGTCAAAGTTAGAAAATTCGAATTACATTGTCAATTCTCCGACTAATTCTACGTATGCAATTAATGGGGTGGAATTCACGAATTGCGCTGACTCAGGGCGAAAGCATAAACATTTGTAAGTGCATAGCGCATATTTATTATAAATTGACTTATTTCAGCCAGAAATTAAATATTTATATAAATTCTGCGTGTAAATAGAATTACCTTTGCACCTGCTTAAAAACAAGTTTATGGGGGTGCTGTAAAGTTCCCGGTAAAAGCATTAATAACAACGATATACATATTAAATTTTATAGATTACGTATGAAACATACAAAGATTGTTGCCACTGTTTCGGATTTACGCTGCGATGTTCCTTTCATCAAGCAATTGTATTGCGCCGGACTAAACGTAGTGCGAATGAATACGGCACACATGGATTACGACGGGATTACACGTATTGTTGATAATGTTCGGTCAGTATCAAATTCAATCGGAATTTTAATGGACACCAAAGGTCCTGAAATCAGAACAACAAAATGTGCGGATACCATCCACCTTGAAACCGGACAAAAAGTGATGGTGAAGGGAAATCCGGCCGAAATGAGTACCCCTGAATGCATCAATGTTTCGTACGAACAAATTGCAGTAGATGTTAATGTAGGCGATGTGATTTTATTTGACGATGGTGAACTGGAACTGAAAGTAACCGATAAGGATGCCGAAACCGGAACTTTGTATTGCACCTCGTTGAACGATGGGGACCTGGGAAGCCGCAAAAGTGTGAATGTTCCCGGTGTGCGCATTAACCTGCCATCATTAACCGAAAAAGACATTACCAACATTGGGTATGCTATAGAAAAAGACATTGATTTTATTGCGCACTCGTTTGTTCGCTCAGGGCGCGACGTGTTGGATATTCAGGATATTTTAGATAAGCACAACAGCAAAATAAAAATCATTGCAAAAATTGAAAACCAGGAAGGAGTTGAGAATATCGATGAGATTCTGCAATATGCATACGGTGTAATGATTGCCCGCGGAGATTTGGGTATTGAAGTACCTCAGGAGAAACTGCCGGGTATTCAACGTAAACTGATTCGTCAGTGTGTAAAAGCGAAAAAGCCGGTAATTGTAGCTACTCAAATGCTGCACAGCATGATCAAGCATCCGCGCCCAACCCGTGCCGAAGTAACCGACATTGCCAATGCCATTTACTACCGTACCGATGCCTTAATGCTGAGCGGGGAAACTGCTTACGGCGATTATCCGGTGGAAGCGTTAAGCACCATGTCGAAAATTGCCATGGAAGCTGAGCTTACCAAACTGGCGGATAACGACATTCGTATTCCCACCAAAGATGACGACCGCGATATTACAGCGTTTATTTCAAAGCAGGCAGTACGTGCAGCCACCCGTTTGGATTGTAAAGCCATTATTACCGATAGCTATACCGGTACAACGGCGCGTAACCTGGCAGCGTTCAGAGGCAAAAGCCCTGTTTATGCCCAATGTTACAGCGAGCGTACCATGCGTGAATTGGCATTAAGCTATGGTGTATTTCCACAATACTTCCCGGCAGCAGAAAACTACCGCGAGTACCTTAAAGATTCCATTCAAAAGCTCACCAAGCGCAGCATTTTGAAGGATGAGGACATTGTGGCACACGTAAGCGGAACTACTGGTGTTGGTGGTGGAACTACCATGCTTGAATTACGTACCGTAGAAAGCTTCCTGACCAAATAAGGCAGGTTGCAAACCGAATACAAAAAATCCTGATGGGTGCATGCCGGTCAGGATTTTTTTATTGGCGCAAAGTTTTAGGGGTGAGGGAGCGTGCATTGTTTAAGCCCCGGGGGTACAGTGTTGCCGAAGAGCAACGAACCGGGCAAATATCAATGCCACCACGGCGCGTATACAGGCAGGCTACCATAAGCTCCGAAGGGGCGTAATAATCGTTCAGGCGTTTGTACATCATCTCGCAAACTTCTTCATGAAAATGGTTTTCGTTCCTGAAGCTTACGATGTAACGCAACAGCGAGGCAGGGTCAGGGGTTTTGTTTCCTTTTAGGTGGATAAAAATGCTGCCCCAATCGGGTTGGTTGGTAATTTTGCAATTGCTGCGAAGAAGATCGGAATACACCTTAATTTCCCCTTTATTTTCGGTAGAAGTCTGCAAAACCTCAGGCGCCTCCTTATTGCAGGTAAATTGCAGGTTTTCGGCAAATGGCGCATCTTCCAGGCGCGAAAATCCCTCAAAATCGAATGGGGTTTCAGCCGTTTCCTGTTCAAAAAAATGCAAAGCTACTTTGGTTTGCAGCAGGGCAGAAAGGTCGTGTTCTACTTTTGCCAGAAATGCATGGATGGCATTCGTTCTGCTATCTCCAAGTGCTTCGTGATTAAAGGAGTTGAGGTACAGTTTTAAGGATTTACTCTCCACCAGAAACGGGCTGTTGCTTGGGTACACCATTTTTAAAAGGCCCGAAACTGGCAGTCCCTGCTGGGTAAGGAAACCTGCTTCATAGGCGTGCCAGGTGTCGAAACCAATAAA
>JAUIMD010000148.1 GCA_030433225.1 Bacteroidia bacterium | reverse complement strand
TTTATGGGGAGTGCTGGAAAGGGTGATTTTTCCCTGCAAGGTTTCCACCAACTTGTGGGTAATGGCCAGTCCCATGCCCGATGAATTGCCGTAAAAGGGTTTGGCTCCTTCGTTGTTAAAGGGTTCAAAAATGTTTTTCAACGCCTGTTTTTCCATGCCTACGCCGTTGTCTTTCACCGTCATGCAAAGTTCGTTGTCGTGTACATTTCGATGCAAACTCACCTGCACGGCTCCATGGTCGGGGGTGTATTTGAGGGCATTGGATACGAGGTTGGTCACCACCTGTTGTACTTTTTCCCGGTCTGTTTCCACCACACATTCTGACATGGGTGTTGCGAAGGTGAAGGAAATGCCCCTTTCCCGGGCTTTATACTCGAAGGGCTGCAGACTCTCGCGGATAAGTTCCACCACATCTTCCGTCGTAAAATGCGGTGTAAGTTTGCCTGCATCCGCTTTTCGGAAGTCGAGCAATTGATTAATCAGGCCGGTAAGGCGTTCAATGTTCCGGGCAATCATATCCAGGTACAAAGCGCGTTTTTCCTCTGCTACCTTATTTTTTTGCAATTGCCTGATGGGATCCGCAATGAGGGTGAGCGGCGTACGCAAATCGTGCGATACATTGGTGAAAAAGTCCAGTTTTTGCCGGTTGAGTTCCTCCTGTTTTTCCGCTTTAATTTTTTCAAGTTGCAGGGCATTTTTGAGGCGTTCGCGGTACAACAGGAAGCGAAGGATGAGCATGATTACTGCCAGTAAAAGTACCAAATAACCCACCTTGGCAGCGGTTGACAAATACCACGGAGGACGTATAACAATGGGTAAATAAACCGTGGCAGATTCCACATGGTCGGGAGATAAGGCTTTTGCCTTCAATACATAATTTCCGGGTGGTACGCGCGTAAAGGTCAGGGTGTTTTGGGTAGTGCTGAGCCAGGTAGGGTTGTAGCCTTCCAATTGGTACATCAGCACATTGTCGCGTGGATTGTCAAAGTGCAGGGTAGCCATTTCCAAGGAAAAATCGCGGTTGGGATAACTTAATTCCAGACTTTCCACCTGCGATAAGGCTCCCCTCAGCATTATTTTTCCATCCAATGCATCCCCGGCATTTATTTTCTTTCCCGCTATAAAAAGGTGTTTAAACACCAGTTTGGGTGGAAACGGATTTTCGGTGATGGCTTCTGGGCGAAACGACACGTACCCATCTCTAGCCCCAAAATATAGGGTATTGGTAGTGGTATCGTTCAGCAGGGCTTTGTCCATAAATGTCCAGTCTTCGTTTCGGTCAGAAATGTGGTAATTCAGAATGCTGCCTCCGGGTTGTTCCAGTTTGGAAATTCCTTTTTTGTGGGAAATCCAAAAGTTGCCCTCTGCATCGCCGGTTACCGCAGCAATGTAATTATCAGGCAGTCCGTCGGTCATGGAGTAGCGCACCGTTTCAAGGGTGGATGGATCTATCTTAAACAGCCCATCGGTGGTAGCAACCCACAGGTTTTCTGCTTTGTCCTGGTACAGCGAATAGGCCATATCCCCCATAAAAGGCGTGGTTAAATGGCTGGACCGACTGTTGAGTTGCAGGGTATCCATCATTTCGCCATCGGCAGAAAACGTAAGGCGAAGCAGGCCATTGCCTTCCGTTGCCAGCCACAGGTTGTGTTGCGGATCCCACAACATGTCCATCACACTGTGAAATTGAATCAGCACACTTAAATCGTAAAGCCGTTCAATTTCGCCGGTTTGGGTGGAGATGCGTGCCAGGCCGTTGTACAAACCTGCCCAAAGGGACTGATTGAATTCGGAAACCGCATATACCGAATGGATGCGAAGCGAGGGATGGGTAGTCCGGCTTAATATGTCATGCCACTCGCCCGATGATGGGTTACGCCGTTGAAGGCCGTAGATGCCGCCCATCCAAATGCTGCCGCGACTGTCCTTAAAAAGGGTTCGGATTTCAGCATCGGTTGACAAGTGTTGGTTTGTCACCTTTTCTGTTTTGTCGGAAGGAAGGGGTACTACCAACACGCCATTTTGGTGGGTGCCCAGCCACAACTCCTCCCCATTTTTTAACAGTGAACGCACGGGAGTGTGGTCGGCATTTTCGGGGGACAGCGCCGGTAAACGGTGAATATGAAAAGGTTTGCGGTGGGTGTTGGCTTTGTAAATGTCGCCGCTGCGTGTGCCCAGCCACAGAATGTCCTGATCGTCGATGAAATAACTGGTGATGTAGGCATCCCTCAATCCACCGGGAAGGTTGGGCGTGGCTGTATAGGTGTACGTTTTGCCGGAAGCGAGGTCTTGTTCCACCAACCGGTGGGCATGCAGGTAGTAAGTTTTTCCTGACAGGTGTTTGTTGCGGTTCAATCGGCTGGCGTTGCGGTTGAGCAGGGTGCTGACTCTTTCAGGGACCTGGTTTTCGGGAACCACCTCAAAACGCTGAAGATGGGATTTATAATGTACGTATTGCCGGTTAAAGGTAAGCAGCCACACATTTTTATCGGCATCGGCAATGAGGTTGCGAATGCGGTTGTTGGGCAAGGAGTAGGGGTTTTCAAGTGTATGCCGAAACTCGTCGAATGTTTTACCGTCGTAACGATACACCCCGTTCCAGCTCCCAAACCAAATGTACCCTATGGAATCTTTGGCAATGCCGTGTATAGGGGTGGAAGGCGATTCGGAAAGTCCGGTAACCCGCTCGAAATACAGGTGCTGCCCCCATGCCGGGAGGAGTACCGTTGTGCATAAGGCAAGGAGTAAGATGCGGGATTTCCAATTCATAGGTTCAAAAGTAACGATTTGGAGGCATTCAGCAAGGTGGCAATTTTTCGGTTTTGCAGATTTAGTCGGGGTGGCTGTTGTGTAGGGAAGGTGCCTGCTGGCGCCCTTTCAGGGCTTGTGCTTTTGGGCGCATGTAACGCAGGGCGTTGCCCTGCACTGTTGCTTGAAGGGTGTTGCCCTTGGAGGTGGATTTGGAATTTGAGGAAAGAACATTCGCCGGTTGACCTCGATTTGCAATCACTGCCTGGATAATCAAAGGATTTGTAATCCTTTATGCTCCTGAAACTTTCCTGATTTAAACCTAATCGCAATGGAGCATAAGATTGGATTGACTAAGCCAAAAAAGGTCTTATTTGAAGTACACCTATGCGGAATGCAATTCCGCGAACACTACCCCTCGCATTGCACATGCGGGGGAAAGAAATGAACTTAGTTTATCGGGGAATACGTGAAATTCCTGAAAATGACGCTTCCTTCGCCCATGGAGCACAGTCCGATCCGCAGGCTCATAAATCCACTCAGAACGTTGTGGTGGTAGGCTCCGGCTTCAAAAGAATTCTCAATTTTCATCCAATCCTTTCCGTCAAAGCTGTAAAACATATCCACCGAATGGTTCATGTTTTTAAGGCGCAGAAATACCTTTTTCTTCACCACATTTTTTTCGGTTGGAAACTGCCATCCTCTCAGGTTTGCCAGAATGTTGGTTCCATCGGTTAAAATGCCGGAAAAAGCTTGTTCGTTGTAAAACAGCACGATGCCACCAGTAGCATTGCCTTCCACTTCCAGTTCAATGTCGACGGTGTAGGCATGGTGAGCGGGAATCAGCAGCATGGGAGAACAGTTTTTCACACTGTTTGCCTTCCCTTTTAACTGGAGGGCATCGTTGTTAAAAGTGTAGCGCGAGGTGTCCGCATCCTTAAAAAATTTCCATTTGGGATCCAGTTCAGGGCCGGAAAATGCATCGCTCAGGTCGTATTGTTTTTGAAGTTTGTTAGGCAGGTTAGGCAACGGAAGCGGTTGATCGATCGCCAGCCCTTCCGGAATTTTAAACCAACCGTCGGCTGTCCATTCTACGGGCGTGAGCATGGTTTGACGCCCCATCGTATAAAAGCCGTTTTCGTAGCCATGAAACATCAAATACCAATTGTTACTGGCATCATCGAACAAAGTGCCGTGCCCCACCGACCACCATTTTTCGGATTTATCTTTGGTGCGTAAAATCGGGTTGTAAGGCGAATTTTCCCACGGACCAAGCGGGGATTTTGAACGCGCCGAAATTACCATGTGCCCGGTAGCCGGGCCAGCGGTTCCACCCTCGGCCACAGTTAAATAATAATATTTTCCACGCTTTTCCAGTTTGGGCCCTTCCATGCAAAAACATTCGATGCTCCATTCGCGCGGAATTTCCCATCCCTCGTAACTTTGCTGCACCTCACCGGCAATTGCCAAACCATCTTTGGTGAGGGGAACATAACTACCACTGTTGAAATACAAATAGCGGTTCCCTTCTTCATCTGCCACATGTCCGGGGTCAATCATGTCCACATCCAACTCAATGGGTTCACTCCAGGGGCCTTCGATCTTATCCGCCCAAATTACGTAGTTGGTATTGCTGGCCGGGAAATAGATGTAGAATTTTCCATCGTGTTTTATCAAATCGGGTGCCCAAACGGAACCTACGTAGGTGTGTAAAGCGTTCGTCACCGGTTCCCAGTTTATGAGGTCGGTGGAATGCCAGATGAGCAAGCCGGGGTAATATTCGAAGGAGGAATGAACCAGGTAAAAATCATCTCCATCCCGCAAAATGCTGGGATCAGGATAGTCGCCGGCAAACACCGGATTGGTGTACCTGCCTTTTTCGTTTTTACCAAACTGTTGCTGAGCGTTTAAGGGAACAAGAAACAAGCACAAAAGGAGAAGGGTAAGCCAGCGTTGCATCATATTTTTCTGAGATTGATTAGAAATACATCATTTTCGCGGATGGATACCTTTTGTTGAAATTTACCATCGCTTTTTATGTGGATAAGTTGGGTGCTTTCAGGAGTGCCGGAACTGCTGTTTTTCAAAAATTCCACCTGCCGTTTGGAGAGCTGTGAGGGTTTATCCAGGCCACAATACAAAGTGTAGGGATCGTTATAACCATACCCGATTCTGGATATTTCCAGGGCATAGCTGCCTTCTGCAAGGCCAGAAATTTCCACCAATACCGTACCCTTCTCGTTGGATGGCAGGTCTTTGATGTAATAGTCCTGGTTGTTGATGGAATCGTCCGGCAGGGTGTAGGTATAATCCCAGAATAAAACCTGCACATCGCCCTGCTTGTTTTTGCAGGCAAACGAGGTTTTATCGGTGTTATTCAGTTCGGTTTCGCCCAATTGGTTGAGGAAGGTGTACGCATGGTAGGCCGGCTTTTTAATGCCCTGCGTATTCAGCAAGCCAAAACCACCGTGGAAAGGCGTAAAGCGTGGACCCGGTTCCTCAAAAATATCGGTAAATACCCAGTACGACATGGAGTTGGCTGCATCGCCCACCTGTTTCATTTTATTCAGGATGTAGGCCGCCTGGTGGTAACTGTCATGGATGGGGTCGGCTGGGGTGTAAGACGAGCTCCATTCCGTATAGTGCAGTTCCAGATTGGGCATAGCCGACTCCGAAATTTCTTTCCGGGACTGGATCGGTGTGGGAGCAGACGAATATGCTTATGTGGCTCCGGATCCTTTAAATCCGGATATCATTTACGGCGGTCGGGTAACCAAATTCAATAAAAAGACCGGGCAGGTGCAGCATGTGGCTCCGGAGGCTTTGCGCTCCGGAAAATATCGGGTTGTAAGAACCCTTCCCCTGCTGTTTCACCCCGCTGACCCTACCATGTTGTTGTTTGCGACCAATGTGGCCTGGGCCCAGTCCAGCAGTGTGCAGACCATTGTCAACCCAGACTTGACCCGCCTGACCGAGCGGCTGGTCACCATCAACACCAGCCTGACCACCATTGGCGCCAACCTGACCGCCCACAACACCTGCAGCCTG
>JAUIMD010000147.1 GCA_030433225.1 Bacteroidia bacterium | reverse complement strand
CGAGGCGGCTGGAATCGAAAACCTGGTGCTGTCCATAGAAAACAGTAAAGGAAACGACGCACAAAAAGCACGTTCGCTCATTTTACTGGGCGACCTGTACTACAGCAAAGGCGCATTTAAAAAAGCCCAGCCCCTATACAAGCAGGCCGCTACCCTGCTTAACGAAAACCACAAAGACTATTACCGCATTGCCGGCCTGGCGCAGGAGCTGAATCAACTGGCCGGATACCTGCAAACCATTGAGAAGCAGGATAGCCTCATTGCCGTTGCACGCATGACAGAGGTGCAACGTACCGAACTGATAAACGGGCTGATAAAACAAGCCAAGTACATTGCCGATAATCCGCTGGCAGCCAGTGAAGGCAGCAGCGACATGAACATTACCGGACAAAGCAACTGGTACTTTTACAATACCGGCAATGTGGACAAAGGCAGAACCGAGTTTCGACGCACCTGGGGTAACCGGCCCTTGGAAGACAACTGGCGCCGGAGCGTAAAAAACCTGATGTATGCTGACATTCCGGATGATGTAGACAAAGACAAGGAATTGAGCGCGAAAAAGGTTCCGGAAGACCAGACCCCGGAATATTACCTGCAAAACGTACCGTTAACCGAAGAAATGCTGGACATTGCCAAAAATGAACTGGCTAAAGCTTATGTAGGAGCCGGTACCATTTACCTTGACAATTTAAAAGGCTACGACGAAGCAGAAGAAAACTACACCACCTTACTGCAGCGCATGCCCGAAAATGTGCATGCTGTGGAAGCAAAGTACGGTTTGTATAAGTTGTACGAACTAACCAACCGCATGGCCGAAGCAGCGCAAATGAAAGCCGACATCATTAATAATTATCCGCAAAGCAAATATGCGGTGGTGCTGAGTAACCCCAATTTTGCAGAGGAGCTGGCAAAGGTTAAGCAACAGCGAGACTCATTGTATCAGGCTACTTACCAGGCCTATATGAAAGGCGATTACGCTGCCATGCGCTACAATGTACAGGTAGCAAAAGAGAAATATCCGGATTCGGAAATTGAGCCCAACTTTATGTTTATGGATGCGCTGGCCACTTCAAAAACCGGCACCGATGAGGCCTTTGTTGAAGAATTAAACGCCATTAAAAAGAAATACCCTACGCACGAGGTAGTAAAATATGTTGACAATATTTTAACCCTGATGGGCGAAGGACTATTGCCAGCCAAAGGCGGAACCGGAGGTCCGATGGGCATTGGTGTGGATACTGCACTGGTAATGCAAACCCCGGCCAGGGAAGAAATTATTGAGGAAACCGGCGAACCGGAATATTCCGCCGATTTTGATGCCCATTACTATTACATCATCATCCACCCCGAAGAAAAAATTGACAAAAATACCCTGCTGTTTGAGTTGAGCCGATTTAACTTTAACAAGTTCCTGATTAAAGATTTTGACATCTCCTTTATTCGCCTTAATCGCTGGTACAACATACTGGTTATTGATGGGTTTGAAGGAGCCGAAGAATCCATTTGGTACCAGCAAACCATTTTAAACGATGGCCTGCTGCGCCAGCTCATTAACGATCCGGAAGTGAAACAATTCATTATTTCTGAAGAAAATTTCCGCTCCATGGCCGAAAAGAAAAACCCCGATTCGTACCTGCGCTTTTACCAAAAAGCATACAAAGAACTGGAGGGATCGGTGGAAAACCCATATGAAGAAGCACCCGAATAACCGTACCGAACAAAATTTGAAGGAGAACACAAATGGAAAATTTAAAAATATTGTGGGCCGATGACGAAATTGAACTGTTGCGCCCCCACGTTTTATACCTTGAAAACAAAGGCTTTGAAGTGATTACCGTAACCAATGGAGAAGATGCCATTGATGAGGTAAGCCACCAAATGTTTGATGTAGTTTTTTTAGATGAAAACATGCCCGGAATTACCGGCCTGGAAGCATTGGGAAAAATAAAGGAGGTGGATCCCGGCGTACCCGTGGTAATGATCACCAAAAGTGAGGAAGAAAACATTATGGATGAGGCCATCGGTGGAAAAATATCCGATTACCTGATTAAGCCGGTGAATCCGAATCAAATTCTGCTTTCCATAAAAAAGCATGTGCAGGGAAAAGAAATCCGCAGCAAAAAGGTGGTTAGCAATTACCAGTCGGCCTTTTCGCAAATTGGCATCGAAATTAACGACAGCTTCTCGTGGGAAGACTGGATTAAAGTGTACGAAAAACTCGTGTATTGGGAGCTGGAGCTGGAAGGCACCGACAATGCCATGGACGAGGTACTGAAAATGCAAAAAAGTGAAGCCAACAATTACTTTTCAAAGTTTATTGCCGAAGAGTACGAGTCGTGGTTTGAGGACGGCTGCGAAGACCGCCCCATGCTAAGCCCCGATATTTTTAAGCAAAAGGTATTTCCATTGTTGGATAACAACGAGAAGGTATTTCTTATTGTGGTGGATAACCTCAGGCTGGACCAATGGAAAGTGATAAAAGGCATTTTAAGCGAATTTTTTACGTTTGAAGAAGATGAGGTGTATTTTGGAATTCTCCCATCTGCCACACAATACGCTCGTAATTCTATATTTGCCGGGTTAATGCCGTTGCAAATTAAGCAGATGTACCCTGATTTTTGGGTGGATGAAGATGAAGAAGATGGCAAAAATTTATACGAGAAAGAGCTGATTCAAACACAACTGGATCGGTACCGCCGTAAAAATTCCTTTTCGTACCACAAAATCAACAATTCCGGTGCAGGAACCAAACTGGCGTCGCAAATCAATAATTTAATGAACAACGACCTCAATGTGGTTGTGTACAATTTTATCGATATTCTCTCGCACAGCCGCACCGAACTAAAAACCATTCGCGAATTGGCTGGCGATGAGGCAGCATATCGTTCGTTGGTTAAATCATGGTTTTTAAACTCATCTACCATGGAGCTGTTTAAGGAGCTGGCCGAAAGCGATTGCAAAATCATTATTACCACAGATCATGGCTCGGTACGCTGCTCGGATCCGGTAAAAGTGGTTGGCGACAAAAACACCAATACCAACCTGCGCTATAAAGTGGGTAAAAACCTGGCTTTCAATAAAAAAGAAGTTTTTGCGGTGCACCACCCCGAAAAAATTTACCTTCCTTCGTTAAATGTGAGCAGTAAATATATCTTTGCGAAAAATGCCGACTTCTTTGCGTACCCTAACAATTACAACTATTACGTTGGTTATTATAAAGATACGTTTCAGCATGGCGGCATTTCGTTAGAAGAATTAATAATTCCAATTGCGACATTAACTCCGAAAAAACGCTAATGAAAACATCATTTTTGGCCCGGAATACCGATCAGCTCACCCCCATTGCCAGAGATATTTTAAAGGAAATTCCTCACGGAGCCGTGATTGCTTTGTACGGAGAAATGGGTGCCGGAAAAACCACATTTGTGCATGCCTTGTGCGACGAAATGGGCATTCAGGGGGCCATTAACAGTCCTACGTTTTCCATTATAAATGAATACGAAGTAGAAAACGGAGAGCTGGTGTACCATTTTGATTTTTACCGGATTAACTCAGTGGAAGAAGCGTACGACTTTGGCTACGAAGAGTATTTCAATTCGGGCTATTATTGTTTTATTGAGTGGCCCGAGCTGGTAGAGTCGCTTTTGCCGCCACAGGTTATCCGCATAAACATTGAAGTGTTGCCCGACGAAACACGCAAAATTACACTCACACAAACACATGAAACACCTTAAATACCTTGTTCTTTTACTTGTTCTGCTTTCGGCGTGTAACCAAAAGGCGCAAAAGGAAGCAACAGAAAAGGAAACATCTACCGATACCATTGCCGAAACAGTTCCTGTAAACCTGCTTTACGGCCTGCCCATGGACTCGTTTTTGCTCGAACATAAAAAAGTGAAACGAAACGAATTTCTGGGATCCATTTTGGCGGGTTATGGCGTGGATTATTCGGTAATTGATAAATTATCGCGCAACTACCGCGATGTATTTGATGTACGGAAACTGAAACGGGGCAATGCTTATACTGCATTTCTTACCAAAGATTCCATTCCAAAACTCCGTTACTTTGTGTACGAAAAATCCATTGCCGAATATGTGGTGTACGACTTATGCGATACGGCCTTTATTTATGCCGGACAAAAAGATATAACCACCCTTCGTAAACGAGGGTCAGGCGTTATAGAGTCCTCCCTTTGGAATGCCATGGTGGACAACAAACTCAACCCGATGCTGGCCATTGAACTTTCAGAAATTTATGCCTGGAGCATCGACTTTTTTGGCATTGCCGAAAAAGACTCTTTTACCGTTATTTACGACGAGCAGTTTGTGGATAGCATTTCCCTTGGAATAAGTAAAATACATGGCGCGGTATTTTCGCACCTCGGACATGCCTACTATGCGGTACCTTTTATGCAGGATAGTGTGGAAAGCTTTTTTGACGAAGAAGGGAAAAGCCTTCGAAAGGCCTTTTTAAAGGCACCTTTACGTTATTCCCGCATTAGTTCCGGCTTTTCGAATAACCGCTTCCACCCCGTTTTAAAGTATTACCGCCCACACCATGGCATCGACTATGCCGCACCTACCGGCACACCGGTGTTTAGCATTGGCGATGGCAAAGTAATAGCCAAAGGTTACCAAAAACGTGGGGGTGGAAATTACCTGAAAATTAAGCACAATTCGGTGTACACATCAGTATACATGCACCTCAACAGCTTTTCGCGTGGAATTTCTACCGGCAGCATAGTTAAGCAAGGGCAGCAAATTGGAACCGTTGGAGCCACAGGTTTGGCCACCGGTCCTCACCTCGATTTCCGTATTTATATGAACGGAAAACCGGTGAATCCGCTAAAGGTGAAAGCTCCCCCGGTTGAGCCGATTAAAACAGAAAACCTGGCGGCATTTACTGCCGAAAAGGAATTAATCATTACCGAGCTCTACGGCTTACCAGTACAGCCCGATAGCCTTCAGCTTACTGCAGAAAGCAACGCCGAAGCGTATATTGATGAACTGTTGCGTTAATAGCCAGGCTTAGTAAGGGGTAAAATACCCTACCCCAAGCCTAATCCCTAGGTGAATGGAGGGTTTCCAAACGCTGCCCACATCTTCTTTATAGGTATAATATTGGTCGTTTACAGTTCCGTCGTAGGTTTTAAACAGGTAGGTTTTATAGCGAAACCCAAGTCCGCAATACCATTCCATTACGGCCTTTACTTTACTGGATGAGCGAATTGCAATATCGCTACCTACTAAAAGCCGAAAAGCGTACACTTGTTGCGTTTCTGATCGGGTTCCATCAAAACGGTAGCCTTCAACATTATCGTACTGCACTTCCTTATTATCAAACCACCAATAGCGGTAAAAAACACCCGGTTCTAAAAACCAGGTTTTTTGCTGCCCTAAAAAATATTTGGCATGCATGCCCAACGTTACCGCACTGTACATGGGGTTCCAAAAATTTTGGTTGATATAATCTCCCAACAATCCCGAAATTCCGTTTACCTGCCCACCATCTTCCGTGCTGAAACGGTACGCAAACGTGGCTCCCAATGCCATTGCATGGAACCTTTTTTCCACAATAAAAGGAAAATCGTAAAACAAGTATTGAGTGGGAAGTGTGGTAAGTCGGAGAACTTCTTTTTGATCCTCTTCCGCCGCCAAGGCGGAAAAGCTGTATAGCATAAAACACAGCAGCAAAACGATGTTCCTTCTCATACCCTTATTTGGTTTTAAGCATCTAAAAATATGGGAAACAAATCAGATTATGCCACCCCTTACCATGTTTTAACGCCAAAAATAAAGCCCACTTACCATTTCGGGCGATGG
>JAUIMD010000146.1 GCA_030433225.1 Bacteroidia bacterium | reverse complement strand
ATGAATGCCAATACAAAAATAATTACAAATGAATAAAATCCTTCTCCCATCGAACCTCCTTACGCTCCATTTCATTCCGGTAAGGACTTTCAGCTCCGCCGGGTTGTTAAATACTGACATTTGTAAAATCGTCAGTACATATGGAACGCCCCACGCGCTTATCAGTTGTGGACATGCGGTTTATTTCTTTTGCTTTAATCACGTGGTTTGCTATAATAAATTTAGCTTATGATATTCGCGTTAGATTCTACATGAAATATATTGAATGAGATTGCTTCACTACGTTCGCAATGACGTCTCATGTGTTAGTAATAGTATGGCTTTTAGAGCCGATATTGGTCAATATAATATAAAATCCTTTCACGTCCGATAGGTGCGGTGGCCCGTTCAGGTGCCCGGTGGAGGGTTCACCTGGACTAGATTTTTTTGTTTACTTTTTTCATCAATGGAAATTAGCGAAGCTTATTCATGAACACCTTATCAAGATAAAAGCATGTGAATAAAAAAGTAAATGCCCCGCCGGCAAAAGGCGGAACCCTCAACATACATTAAAACTATTATGGAAAAAAGAATCTATCTTTTTCAATAGGTTTAAGTAGAATAGTAAGATTATACAATTGAATATTGTTTTCACCTCAGGTTTTAATGTCGACATTCCAAGAATCGTCGGTGCCGGTATAACCGCTACTTTTTATTCACTTGCGTTAAATTTCAACGGTGTCCATAAATATGGCAAAGCCAAATTTATAGGCAAAAAGTAAACGCCAGTCCGGCTTAAGGACAAAACAACTATTCAATGGTTGTGTTGATCTTTCGATGGTCGAAACGGCGTTTGCAACTGAGCAGCGTGTCAAACGAAGGGTCACTTTTTACAGCGCATTTCCCTTTGTAATGCGCTATGGTAGCGCATTGTTCGGCCTGGTGTGCATCGTGTTCGCAAATGTCCACCAAGGCATCAATCACATCGTCAAACGAATTTACATCATCGTTCCACAATATGAGGGTATACGATTTGCCTTCGTCAATTTTTGTTTTTCTTTTTGAGGTGGATTTGGTGCCGGGCATACGTTGGATAGCAAATTGGTTGCAGCCACAAAGATAGGCAATACCCTGCTGGTTTGCCTGCTTGTATGCGTAAAATATGTAGGAAGGTGGGGCGGATTCAGTGTGCCGTAAACAGCAGGTCGTAATTTACCCCTTCGGGCCGGTGTGCGCCGAGTTAAAGTTTTTTTCAAGAAGCTGGATGCTGGCTTTTTGCCTGCGAAAGTTGATAAGTGCCGTAAACACAAACCCTAACGCCGCCAGCGGGATGTAGGCCAGCAATACCATTTCCCAGCTGGCAATGGTTTTAAGGGCGCCCATAAGCCACGATCCCAAAGACAGCCCCAGGTTGCCAATGGTCATGTACAAGGTAAACTGTGTGGCTGCTACCCGGCGCCAGCTCACGCTCATGGCCATGGCAAAAATGGTTACTACGTTAAACACGTTAAAGGTGTAAAACGAAATGAAAAAAGCGCGTATCAGCCACCTGTTGTCCCAGTTATGGCGCAGCAGCAGCAAGGATGTTACCAGGGCAATGAGCAATACAATGTACAGCATCATCATTCGTTTTTTTCCGAAAAAGTCGATTAAGGGGCCGCCCACAAACATGGCCAGCAAGCCCGAAATCATGGTAGCGCTCGAATAGGCTTTGGAGTATTCGGTATCTGACCAACCCAGGTGTTGCGGAGTAAAAACGGGCAAAATGGCATCCATCAGCCCCTCTCCCGTTGAAAAAAAGAAATTGGATAATGCTACACACAGGCTGGCAGGCAGCAAAAAAACACGAAACACATTTTTGAGCAAAGCAAACCAGTTGCGGGTTTGTGCATCGGCAGCCAGGGCGGATGCCTGGCCTTTTAATCCCGGAAACAGCTTTTCTCCTTTTCGTTCGCGTAACAGCAAGGGCACTGCCATAATGCCTATAATTAGTCCTGAAAAAATGAGCAGGGTAAGCCCATAGCCAACGTGGTTTAACAGGTAGGAGCCTGCGGCGAGGGTGGCTGCTTTGCCTACAATTTTTGATCCCCACATCAACCCGTTTGCCCGGGCCTGTTCATCTTCAGGCAGTAGGTCAACCGCCAGGCTGTCGATGGAAATGTCCTGAAAAATGCCGAAAAGACCAATAATAAACCCAATGGCCATCAGCACAGGCAGTTGTTCAAGCGGTTTAGAAACCATGGAAAGCGCTATAAAACCGGCTGCCAATCCACCCTGACCAAACAAAACCCAGGGTTTTCTGCGCCCCATGGGCAGGTAAGTAAAACGGTCCATTAAAGGCGCTGCAATAATTTTAAAGGTCCAGGGCAACATAATTACGGCCAGAAATGTGCCTATTTCTAATGGGGTTTTGCCATGGGTAGCCATCCACGCCGGAAATGCCAGCAGCAATACTCCGGAAGGAATTCCCTGGGCGAAGTACAGAACGGCAAACGTGAAATAGCGCAATACGGCATTGTCGGCCAGTGCCGGTATACGATCAAGAAAGGGGAGGGGACGGGAAGTTTCCGGCATATGTCAGGGGTTTATTCCCCGCTGGGTGCGGGGCGGTTTTCCTTAACTAACACGCCGGATGGAAATTGGTTTAAAGAACATTCCCCAACGAAGAGCTATAATGAATACCGAAGGGAGTGCTTCACGACCGTGGCGTCCCGGCTAAGTAAAATGCAGGATGTCTATTTTATCAAGCCTTTAGCCAGCGTCCAAACTGTTCGCTAAAGCCATCCGCTTGTAATGTGAAGCGGTAGGTGTTGGTGCCTACTACAATGCTAATATCCACATTTTTTCCCTGGTGCAGGGCAACGGCAATGCGGTTGCTGGCAGCTTTCCCAAACTGTAAATCCTGTTTGTTCGGGGCATGGCATATTTGGTATAAGGTACGGTGCTGGTCAATGTAAACTTCGGCGGCACAGGTTTGCGAGGGGCTTTCTCCCACTATGTATTCGCCGTACTCAAAAAGGGTTACGTAAAGCAACAGGGTTTGGGTGGAGTCGAGGTTAAACAGCGCCAACGATTTGAGCTTGTTATGGTTAGAAAAAGGGTTTTGAAAGCTGCCCTCTTCAACCGATGCTACATACTGGCCCGTTTCCCGCTCGCCAAATGCCCAGTCCCCGGCATGCGCTAATCCAGCGGAGGCCATTAAAAATAACAATAGAAAAAGTTTTTTCACATCGCTCAATTTGGCGCAAACCTAACCAAAAAAATGAGCGTGTAAAATTCAATAAGGAAAGATTAACAAGTAAGCAGGTAAGCCTTAAAAAGTGTTTTTATCTGGAATTTTGCCTCCGGGTGGATGAAAATGACAGCAAAAAGTGGTTTTTCGTGCGAATGTGGTAGGGGTGTTTTTTTTGTTTTTGTCAGCGCCTTCGGCTGCGGTAGGTGTTTTCCTTTTTTACCCATGCGCAGCCGGCACAGTTGTATTCGGTACCCCGCATGGGAGCGGCCTTGGGGTATTTGTTCCATCCCAGCGCAAATTTAAAGCCGTATGTAAACAGGTAGTTTTTATCGGTTAGTGAAAGAATGCCGTTGTAGGTATTGGGGCGGGTGATTAAGGCGTCTTCCCGCTGTTTATATACCTGCCCCAGGCTATACGACAGGTAGCCGGAAACGCGCAGTTGTAAAATGCGCAGAAACGGAAAGTCGAGCCCCGCAGCCGCAAAGGCCGAATTGATAAACGGCGTATTCACATTGCGTACCGGGTGCCAGTCTGTACGGTTTTCGAACAGGCCTTGTTGGGGGTTATTCATTACCAACTGGTCGGTATCTATATTGTACAGGCGGGTGGTAATATCGCCCGACTGTAAAGTGAAGGTGCCCTTGGTTTGCACGCTGAATTGTATGCCGCCCCTGAAATCAAGAAAGGTATTGGAGCGAACCGGCACTTTGTAATAGCCATAAATGGGAATGTCAAACGATGACATTTCCACATAATCCACCACATCGGTACCGTTGGTTATTATTTGATATTCCACGTTTTGCGGAACCGAATTGGCACCGCTTGACAATGTACCGGGCAGGGTGGCTGAATAGTTGGACAGTACCATGGAGGAGGTGGTGCGGTGGTATTCAAACCCCATGCCCGCGCCAAAATAATTTTGAATGAGGTAATCGATTTGGATACCTCCGCCGTACACATTGCCGGGGGTGGAAGAAATATCGTATGACGCCGATGAGGGAAGGAGCGCCCAGCCCGCTGTACCGGTTAGCCGAATATCCCAGGGGGTATGTTCCTGCACAGGACGTTGCGCCCAAACCGGCATAAGGGTAAGCGAGAGCAGCAGACTTATAAAAAGCACATTTTTTTTCATTTCTGTTGGTTTTAGGCATACCCTTGCACAGGTTGATTGCGAATGGTGGCCGGAGAAAAATACGGGCATCCGTAAGCGGGGCATTTACCCGGGGCACGCACAATAAGTTGGCGGCCTTTTTCTCCTGCAACATTCCGTTGCCGGTGGTTTTGGTATGTTATGTTCAGAGCTTTTTATGTACGTACAAAACGGATGATGCAGGTAAATAATTGCTCATACTTAAGGTTTCATTCGGTGGGCGAAAGGTAAAATCATATCCGGCAAAAGTAAAGACCGGTGCTACAAGTTCAGAAATACTTAACAAAGTTGAGCCTCTTATTAATTGCACATCAATAGACGGAGGCGCTAGTATACAATGAGTTAATGTTTGTGGGGAATTTAAAATAAAATGATCCGTATTAATTGGGGCATAACCTTTAGGGTTCCCGGTATTTTTGCGTACACCCTATTCGTTTTTAGGCCATAAAAAAAGCCTCGCTAAGTATAACTTAGCAAGGCTTTTCAGTACCCGGAGCCGGGATCGAACCGGCACTCCGTGAGGAACTGGTTTTTGAGACCAGCGCGTCTACCAATTCCGCCATCCGGGCCTGCTCAAATGCGGATGCAAAAGTAGCAAAATTTTCCATTTGCTAAAATCCATGCCCCATTTGTTTCAAAAAAAATGCAGAATTAAGCGTGATCGTCCAGTACGTCAAAGTTTAGATCGAGCACGTTGTTCAGTACCAGGCTGAGGGCTCCCATTACGGCTGCATTTTCTTTCAGCCCAACTACCTCAATATCTACCTGTGTGGAGCACTGCTTAATCATGCCTTTTTGCAGGTGTTCTTTTACTTTGTCGAAAAACTCGGGGTTGTTCAAAATTACGCCTCCACCAAACAATACCGCCTGAGGATTAAGAAGGCTTACCATACCCGCACTGGTGCTGCCCAGGTAGCGGGCGGCATCATCAATTACCCGGTTAGACAGCTTGTCGCCATTACGGGCGGCTTCAAATACATCTTTAGCCTCAAAGGGGCGGGTGCGGTTGTTGTAAATTTCAACCAGCGACGAATCGGAATTGTGCTCCAACTCATGCACTGCGCGGGCGGCAATGGCCCGGCCGGAACAGGTGGACGACAGGCACCCGTTTTTGCCACACAGGCAGGGAATGTTCCAGTTTTCAACCACCGGTACGTGGGCCAGCTCACCCGACATGCCATCGGATCCCATAAACAATTTACGCTCGGTAATAATTCCGGCACCTACACCATAGCCCACATTTACGACCACAAAATTGTCGTATTGTGCGCCTTTTCCGTAGTTCATTTCTCCCAGTGCCATCACGCGCACCACATTGTCAAATACAATGGGGATGCGGAAACGGTCCAGCAGGTGGCCCGTGACCAGGCGCCCGATGATGGACGTGATGCCGATAATGCCGGCGATACCCGCGGCCGTGTCCCGGGAAACCCCCTCCGACTGCATGATGGGCACGAGGTTCATGACGAAGG
>JAUIMD010000145.1 GCA_030433225.1 Bacteroidia bacterium | reverse complement strand
TTGTCATGCAAGTGATCGGGTGTACACCCTTAAGGTCGATCTGGTCTTTAATACCCTTGCCATGAGGATATTGCCAACTTACCATGTGTAACCCTACGCAATTGCCATATGCTAAAGCGTCAGTCGTAAACCTAGTATTGGTTATAATAAAGCCCTTATAGCTTTTGTTTCGAGATGTTGTTTTTTCTTTCCATTTTTATGGTGTTTGCCGAAAAAATAAAGCACCGTGAAGCCGAAAAAATTAACGAGAAAAAAATGCGGTTTTTCATCAATATGTCGCATGAAATTAAAACGCCGCTTACCTTAATACTGGATCCGCTGGAGAAACTTATGCGTCGTAAAAACAGCGAAGAAGCGCATCGACTGTACCGCATAATGGAAATAAATGCCAACCGTATTTATCGCCTGGTAAATCAATTGCTGGATGTGCGAAAAATTGATAAAGGCCAGTTGTTGGTAAAATACCAATTGGTATGTTTATTGCCCTTTGTGCGCGAGGTGGCAAGGGCTTACGAGGTAATGGCCGAAAATAAAAATATGGATCTTGTTGTGGGTGCCAACCCCGAAGATATCCATGCCTGGATTGATCCGCTTAACTTCGAAAAGGTAATTCTGAATTTATTATCCAATGCCTTTAAATACAGTGTAGAGGGCGGGAAAGTGGAAATCGAAATTACCGGGATTAAATCACGAACCACATCCGCTATGGATCAGGTACAAATTGTAGTATCGGATGCAGGGCCGGGAATTCCCAAGGGCGAGTTGGAAAAGATTTTTGAGCGCTTTTACCAGGCCGTGGACGCCTCCAACCCACACCCAACGGGAACGGGTATTGGCTTACACCTGTCGCGTAGCCTGGTGGAAATTCATGGAGGTAAGCTGTACGCTCAAAATAAACCAGACGGAACCGGTGCCCGGTTTGTAATTACGCTGCCACTGGGGCATAAGCATTTGCCTGCCAAAGACTTGATTCTGGACGAAAACAAGTTGCCGGCGCCCGGTCAGCATTACGTCGCCATGGCGCAGGCCGCACCCACCACCACCCCGCCCGAAAAAACACCAAAACGGCATGCTTTTACCATTTTTATTGTGGACGATGAGCCTGAAATCAGGGAGTACCTGCGTTACGAACTGGGAACAAAATATACGGTTTTTGCCTACGAAAACGGAAATAAAGCGTGGCACGCCTTGAGCCATACCCGGCCTGACCTGGTCATTTGCGACATAATGATGCCCGAAATGGACGGCATTACCCTGTGTAAAAAAATAAAGGGAAATGTGCAAACCAGTCACATTCCGGTGATTTTACTTACGGCGCTTTCGAAAGATGAAGACCGGGCAGAGGGAATTGAAACCGGAGCCGATTTGTACCTGGTTAAGCCGTTCAATTCTGAACTGCTGAGTAAAACTGTACAAAATGTGTTGGAAAACCGACGTCGCATTCATCAGCAATGGTTACAGAAGTCATCCGGTGCGCCAATCCAGGAATTAAAAATGGAATCGCACGACGAGATTTTAATGCAAAAAATTATGTCCATCATAAAAGAAAATATTCACAACAGTGCTTTAAATGTTGAGATGCTGGCCGACGGTGTTGGAATTAGTCGTGTGCACATGCACCGTAAGCTCAAAGCCTTAACCAATCAGTCGGCACGTGAGTTTATTAAAGGCATACGCATGAAACAGGCCGCCTACATATTGGTGAATAAAAAACTAAACATTACCGAAGTGGCCTACGCGGTAGGTTACGAGAATTTATCGCATTTTTCCAGCACTTTTAAAGCACATTTTGGCGTTTCACCAAAGGAGTACATAAAAAGTAATCCGCAAGATTAGCGCCTTTTTTGTATACTTGCGCAGCATTCGACTTAAAGTAACTATATGGCCTACGATCAGTTGAAATTAGACAATCAGTTATGTTTCCCGGTGTACGCGGCATCGCGGCTTATTACAAGGGAATATCAGCCATTTTTGGATCGGCTGGGAATTACCTACCCGCAATACCTGGTATTGTTGGTGCTGTGGGAGAAGGATGAACAGCCGGTAAACGATATTGCAAAAAGGCTCATTTTAAATACCAATACCATTACCCCCCTGTTAAAGCGGATGGAAAGCCAGGGGTTTCTTATCAGGCAACGGTCAGATGAGGACGAACGCAAAGTGTTGGTAAAACTGACTGAAGAGGGGAAATTACTGGAACAAAGTGCAGCCGATATACCGGGAGAGCTGGTGAAAAGATTGACCGACAGCGGTAGCGATTTGGACATTGAAGAGCTGATCCGACTAAAAAATAACCTTTCCAGCCTTATTCATTTGTTGTGCCGGTAGCCTACAGGGAGTATTCGGCCTCCACCTTGCAAATGCGCACCTTGTAATTTTGGTACCACGTTGATTTTCCTTTGGCTTTGGCCATGGCATGTTGCGGGTTCGAGGCCCACTTTTGGATGGAATCCCGATCTTTCCAGTAACTCACAGTAATGCCTGTTTCTGAACGCGCCGAATCCATACCCAAATAGCCGGGCTGCTGTTGTACCAGTGCTTCAATTTCTTCGCTCATTTTTTGGTACCCAAGGTCCCCATTTGTACGGATAGAAGTAAAAATTACGGCGTAATATGGCGGGGGTGGAGTGTTGGCGATGGGCATTTTTTGAGGGATTAGGGGTTAAAAATCGGGTTTTTTACGCAAATGTTTTTTTGTGCTGTGTTGTTTCTTGGTTTCTATCCGTCTTTTTTTACTTGCCAGGGTAGGTCGGGTGGAAATACGAACTTTATCCTTGTGCAGGGCTTTTTGTAACAAAGCCGCCATGCGTACCAGCGCAGCTTCCTTGTTTTTTGCCTGCGAGCGTTCCGTTTCGCTGGCAACCGTCAATTCACCGTTTTTTGAAAGGCGCGCTTTTAACTTGTGCCGGATGCGTAATTTTTCCGGTAAGGAAAACAACTCCGATGTTTCAATATTTAATACCGCCTCCACCCGTGAGTTGACTTTGTTTACATTTTGTCCGCCCGGACCACTGCTGCGCGAATGCCTGAAATAAACTTCGTTTTGTATGTTTGCCAGGAGGTTACGCATGCTACCATCCTAAAAATTTCATACCAATACCCGACATAAGAATAACCATGCCTGCGATGCCATGCATGTACTTTTCTCCTTTTTTTAGATTTAAAAAGGAGGTGCCTTTGTGTCCCAGCGTTACTACCGTGAGCATGGTGAGTATGGTGGCAATCCCAAAAAATGCGGATACCGCAAAAATTCCTACAGCATCGTGTTGGGCAGCCGGGTAAATGAGCAAGGGGATGAGTACCTCGCAGGGGCCAAATACGAAAATCAGAAACAGCACCCATGGCGTAAGGCGGGTTTTATCTTCCTTGTCCGAAGCGTGTGAAGTGGGCAGGTGCATTTTATTTCGGATGGATTTGGGTACCAGGTAGGCCGGCAAGTGCCGATGTCCCGTGTGGTGTAAAAATTTGTACACCCCATACACGGTATACAAAAACCCAAAAGCAATCATCAGCCATCCAACCAGTTCAGACCGGGAAGACTCTATCCGCTCAAGTTTGGTAAGGCTTATTCCCATGGCTACCCCCGCTACTCCCAAAACAACGGAACCGGCCACATGACCCACCCCTGAAATCAGGGTAATCCACATGGTTTTGGAGCGCGACCAATTGCGTGCCTTGCTGAGTACAATAAAAGGCAGGTAATGATCAGGCCCCAGCAAGGTATGGATAAACCCTAAAGAGGCTGCCGTAAGAATGAGTATGTACAATTCGTTCATCAATCCAGTTTGTTAATGAGTGAGGCCTGGCAGGCAGCACCAAATCCATTGTCGATATTAACCACTGAAATGCCGCTTGAGCAACTGTTAAGCATGGATAGTAAGGCCGATACGCCCTGAAAATTGGCACCGTACCCAATACTGGTAGGTACGCCAATAACCGGTTTATCAACCAGCCCGCCAACCACACTGCCCAGCGCACCTTCCATGCCGGCCACGGTAATTACCACACGTGCCCCCCGTATAAGGTCTAACTTATCAAAAAGGCGGTGGATTCCTGCAACGCCAACATCGTAAATTGCTTTCACTTCATTGCCCAAAAAACGAGCGGTGTCCACGGCTTCTTCGGCAACGGGGAGGTCTGATGTGCCTGCAGCTACCACCGCAATATATCCTTTCCCGGTAATCTTGTGCTGGTGTTTGTACCACATCACGCGCGAAACCGCATTGTATTGCACCGCAGGTAGTATGGTTTGCACGGCTTCGTACATTTCAGGGGTAGCACGGGTGGCCAACACATCAATTCCTTTTTGATGGAGTTTTTGTGCTATGGCTTTTACCTGCTCCACTGTTTTTCCGGCGGCATAAATAACTTCCGGCATGCCGGTTCGTCGCAGGCGATCAGTATCCAGCGTGGCAAAGCCCATCTCTTCCAGCCCGTTTTCATTGCTGGCATGTTGGATGGCTTCTTCCACCGAAAGCGCCCCGGTTTTCACTTGTTCCAGAAGGTGTTGCAGTGTTTCTTTATGCATGTTTTAGTGCTTCTCGTTCAATGTCCTGTATGCTAACCTGGTGTTTTTCGGCCAGTTTTTTACAATCGTCGTATTCAGGTTTCTGGCGGATGAGGTTACCGTTGTAATAGCTGTTTTTCAGCTTTACCTCGCCATACTTTGTGTGTACCACCGTTGCTTCCCGGCGCAATACGGTTTTATCTACCTGTACCTCCCGCAGCCCGATAGTGGTACTGTTCATAAAAATAATATCCTTAAGGGCGGCCGTTTTTCCGGGGGCGCAAAGCACCGAAAGGGTGTTGCCATGCCGGTTCTTCTTCATTAATATGGGGGTTAGCCAGGCGTCCATGGCTCCGGATTTTAATAGTTTCTCCAGTAAAAAGTCGTAGTGTTCCGGGTTCATGTCATCGATGTTGCACTCCAGCACAGTGGCTTTCTCGTGTCGGGTATCGCTTGTGTGGTTTGTTTCGCTCAGGTAAACACGTAATATATTGGGTACTTCCGGGTGGTCTCTGTGCCCAATGCCGTAAGCGGTTTTTGTAATGGGGAAATCGATCGTTTCGGTAAACGTATCTACCGTAGAGGCCAAAATGGCGGCTCCGGTAGGGGTGGTAGCCTCGTGTTGCACCAGCCCTGTTTTTATGGGAATGTCTTTTACGATTAAGGCGGTGGCCGGTGCCGGTACGGGCATCACGCCATGGGCACATTTTACCGTTCCACCCCCTAGTTGTATTGGTGCCGACAGTACTTTATCCACGTTTAAGTAATCCAGGCAAATGGCGGCTCCTACAATATCGGCTATAGAATCCAATGCACCCACTTCGTGAAAGTGCACCTTCTGAATGTCGATGTTGTGTACCCTGGCTTCAGCTTCGGCAATTAACCGAAATATGGCAAGGGCATTTTTTTTAACGGAATCCGCAAGGGTGCTGTTGTTCACAATTTCTTCTACATGGCGCAGGTGCCGGTGCTTTTCGTTTTCCTGGTTTTCGATAACAACGGTGGCTTTTGTGCCTGAAATTCCTCTGCGCATGTCATGGGTACTATCCAGCCGAAACCCGTCAATGTTAAGTTTGGTAAGCTCTTTTCTCAGGTAATCTACATCCACCCCAAGGTCAATTAAAGCTCCAAGGTTCATATCGCCGCTTATTCCGGCAAAACAATCGTAATATAATATGCGCATTTATTTCTGGTTTAAATGGGGTAAAACCCGGTTAAGTTTTCCGGAAACCAATCCTTCCTCATCAATTTCGCAGTTGTCAAACCCAAATGCCTTTATCTTTTCAGTTACCTCTTCCTTTACGGCAAGTAACTTTTGTTGATCTTCTGGC
>JAUIMD010000144.1 GCA_030433225.1 Bacteroidia bacterium | reverse complement strand
GGCGTGTGATGTGTATCGCCCTGCGGCCATCCAACAGTTGCATGTGGTTGGTGAGCAAATTAATGTGCCCGTGTATTCCGATGAAGGCAACAACAACCCGGTTGCCATTGCTCAAGCTGCTATTAAAAAGGCAAAAGCCAACGGCAACGATGTGGTAATTATTGATACTGCCGGTCGTTTGGCCATTGATGAGGCCATGATGAAAGAGATTGAGTCCATCAAAAAAGCCATCAATCCTACAGAAACGCTTTTCGTGGTGGATTCCATGACCGGACAGGATGCCGTGAACACCGCAAAAGAGTTTAACGATCGCCTTGATTTTGATGGGGTAATTTTAACCAAGCTGGATGGTGATACCCGAGGTGGAGCAGCCCTTTCCATCCGCTCTGTGGTTACCAAACCTATTAAGTTCGTTGGAACCGGCGAAAAAATGGAAGCGCTCGACGTTTTCCACCCCAACCGTATGGCCGACCGTATTTTGGGAATGGGAGACATTGTTTCGCTGGTGGAAAAAGCCCAGGAACAATACGATGCCGAGGAGGCCCGAAAGCTGCAAAAGAAAATTGCCAAAAATCAATTCAACTTTGAAGATTTCCTGAACCAGATTCAGCAGATTAAAAAAATGGGGAACCTGAAAGACCTGGCCTCCATGATACCCGGCATGGGAAAAATGATGAAGAATGTAGACCTTGATGACGATGCCTTTAAAAGTATTGAGGCCATTATTCGTTCCATGACACCATTTGAACGCAACAATCCACAATCGTTAAACGGCAGCCGCCGCAAAAGAATTGCCTTGGGCAGCGGAACCAACATACAAGAGGTAAACCGCCTGATTAAACAATTTGACGAAACCCGCAAAGTAATGCGCATGATGACGCAAGGCAAAAATGTATCGCGCCTGATGCAAAACATGAAACGCAGATAAACCACAAGCAAATGGAACTTATTGACGGAAAAAAAATATCGGCAGAAATAAAGGAGGAAATTGCGCACAAGGTAAAAGCCATTGTAGCACAAGGAGGCAAACGCCCTCATTTGGCTGCCATTTTGGTAGGCCACGATGGCGGTAGTGAAACCTATGTGGCTCATAAAGTAAAAGCCTGTGAACAGGTTGGGTTTGAATCGACCTTGATTCGCTTTGAAGACACCGTTACCGAAGAGGAATTGATAGGCAAGGTACACGAATTAAATCACCATTCGGACATTGATGGTTTTATTGTGCAGTTGCCACTTCCGAAACACATATCTGAGCAAAAAATAATTGAAGCGGTTGCCCCCGAGAAGGATGTCGACGGTTTCCACCCGATAAATGTAGGGCGCATGGTTATTGGTTTGCCCGCTTTTATTTCTGCAACCCCTTTTGGCATTGTGGAATTGTTGAAGCGTTACTCTATTGAAACCTCGGGTAAAAACTGCGTCATCATTGGTCGTAGCAACATTGTTGGGCGCCCCATGAGCGTATTAATGTCTCAGAAAGAAATGAATGCTACGGTAACCGTGGCCCACTCGCGCACAAAAGACCTGAAAAAGGTTTGTGCCGAAGCTGATATATTAATTGCTGCCATTGGCAGTCCTGATTTTGTAACCGCCGATATGGTAAAAGAAGGCGCTGTTGTAATTGATGTGGGAACTACCCGTGTTAAAAGCGACCAAACCAAAAGCGGATGGAAATTGAAAGGAGATGTAAAATTTGATGAAGTAGCACCTAAATGTTCGTACATCACTCCGGTACCCGGAGGTGTTGGTCCTATGACCATTGCATCATTATTAAACAACACCCTGCTGGCCGGAGCCAAAGCAGTTTATAAATAACGAAAATTGTCGATAAAACTATAATAAGGCCTGCTAATATTGCGGGCCTTTTTTATACCGGTATTTTGGTGTTAAAGTTTAGCTATCGGTATACTTTAATCCTACCCGGGAATTTTGAAACCCTGCCGAATATTTCTTTCTTTAGTGGTTGTTTGCCAGGGGGCAACCGCCATAATTCCGGAATCGTAAAACTGACAAGTTGAATTGAACCTTCATTTACTCCATATAAACGTGCGCGTAGGCTGTTTCCTGATGTTACTCTGGGGAGTGCTTCCTTTGCATGCACAACCTGCGGTTACCGATACCATTCCCTGGACCTCCATTTACTTTAAGGCCGGCAAGAGCGGAATACTGGAAAACCGTGCCGAAAAAAACTACACCCTGCGCATCAATGAAATTATGGCTTCCAATTCGGAAGGCATTGCTGATGAATTTGGCGAACAGGACGATTGGTTTGAAGTGTATAATTACGGAGATGAAGACGTATATTTAAACGGTTTGTTTTTTACCGACAATCCGGATGATCCCTTGAAATGGCAACTTCACACCAGTGATACGAGCATCCTTTCTCCCGGAAGTTTTTTGTTGTTTTGGGCAGATGCCAGTCCGGAACAGGGAACCTACCATACCAATTTTAAGCTATCGGCAGCGGGGGAATACCTGGCCATATCTACCATAGATGGAACGCTGATTGACGAAAAAGAATTCGGCGTACAATCCACGGACATTGCATTGGGTCGCTACCCCGATGGTATGGAGCCATATTACTTCATTCCCCTTCCTACCCCCGGAAGCGCCAACAGCAATGCGGGTTTTACAGGCCTTTTGCCCGTACCTGAGTTTAATACGTATGGAGGCTTGTTTGACGCCCCGCAACTGCTAAAACTTACCGAAAAATATGAAGGCGCAACTGTAAGGTATACCACCAATTGCGACGAACCAACAGCATCCAGCCCTGTGTTCCCGGATTCATTGCTGATTAAGGAAACCACGGTTGTACGTGCCAGGGCATTTAAAACCAACTTTGCCGAAAGCCCAACCCTTACCCTATCCTTTTTATTTGAAAAAGACAGCTTTGCCAACCCGGTAATTTCACTGGTATCGGATGAGAAATACTGGACCGGGAATGGTGGTTTGCTTAAGTCCATTTCACAGGACATTGAGATACCTGCCCATTTCGAAATGTTCTCCAACAACGAGGTCGTTTATCGCTCAGGAACGGGTATACAACTACACTCACCAAAAGCTTCCACAAAACAATATTCCATGCGTTTGTATGCACGGGGCAATTATGGAAATTCCTGGTTTAATTATGATTTTTTTGGAGCGAATGGTCCAGATAAATTTAAAAGACTTGTTCTTCGCAATGCGGGAAACGATAATATTCAAACAAATAGCCTCAATACGCATTTTCGCGATCAGGTAATCCAACGCATGGCTAAAACTTCCAATGTGCATGCTATGACTTCCGAATCAATGCCCGTAAATGTGTTTGTAAACGGATCCTTTTTTGGCATTTACAACCTGCGCGAGCGAATAGACCAATACTACATTGAAACCCACACCGGTGAAACGGAAAAGTTCGATCTGCTCGAACGGGCATTCGGGTATACCTCCAACCAAAATGCCATTGAAGGCACATTTCAAAAATTTAAAGCACAAGTGCACTTTGTGGATACGGTAAGCAATAAAAATGCCGAAGGTTTTATGGATACGGTTCCCACCCTTTTTGATGTCGAGAACTTTCGGGATTACTGGATTACCCAGGTATATTTTGGCAATTACGATTGGTTATCAAACAACGTAAAATACTGGTGCGCCGAGGACGGAAAATGGCAGTGGATTTACTGGGATTTGGACCATGGACTGGGGCTTCCCTACCAAAGCTACGGTTTACCACAATGGAATACCCTGGCATGGTCGTTAGGGTTTAGCGACCGCGCATGGAGTAGCGGCTACAACAACAGGGTAGCCCGGAATTTGTTAAAAAACGATGCGTTTCAACTGCATTTTATCCAGCGTTTTACTTACCTCATTAACACCCATTTTTCGGCACGTTCCGTACAACAACACATTGATTCGTTGGCAGCAGTTTACCGCCCCGATGTTGCACGGCATATGGAACGCTGGAAAGGAGACGCCACAAACTGGGACAATGCATTGGCCCAAATGCAGGCATATGCAACGGAACGTCCACAACACATGCTGCACCACCTGCAAAACCAATTTAACCTCACCGACCCGGTTACCGTGCAATTTAAGGTGGAACCCGCACATGCCGGAGAAGTAAGTCTTAGTACATGGCCCATAACCCGAAGCGAGTTTTCCGGTACCTTTTTTCCCCGGATGGAATATACCGTGCAGGCTACACCTGCCGAGGGGTTTGAATTTGACGGATGGCTTAACCTGGAGGGCAATGAGGCGGCCACCTCCTTTAACCTGGTGTCGGACACCACCATAACCGCAGTGTTTACACCGCAAATATCCCCCTCTCCTCTTGTAATAAATGAACTTTATTTCAACTCCGATTCTTTGCTTATACCGTTGCAATGGCTGGAAATCTATAACGCAACGAATGAGGAAATTGACCTGAGCGGTTACACCCTACAGGTAAATAATCAGCAATACACCATTGCATCCTCTACGTTTATAACGGCAAACGGACTGCTGGTTTTCACGCCCTCAAAAGGTGTTTTTAAGCGAATGTATCCCAATGTACAGCCCGTTGTAGAAATTCCGGAATTAAAAATTGCCAGCAACGGACACGTGCGCTTGCGGGATGCCACTTCACACCTGATAGATAGTGTAGCGTTGGATGCAGTTTTACTACGCGTGCTTGGCCAAACACCAGGCTTCAGCCTTGAATTAAGGTCCATCTACCTCGACAATTCCCAGGCTAAAAACTGGAATAAAAGCACGAATGTATTTGGCAGTCCGGCATTGAGCAACGATCAGTGGTATGCGTATAATGCCCCGCAAACCAATGACCTGGGCATACCATTTCAACCGCTTGATCCTATGGTAAGGGTGGAAAGTGAACAGCTTCCTTATGAAGATGCCGATGGGCATAGTTTGTATGGAATTCGCTTTGCTGCCTCGCCACATTTAGGACTGCTACAGATGAATCAACTGGCTGTTAAAGCCGACTCCGTGTATCCTATTGCGCATTGGAATCTGATGTGGCATACAATGGTCGACAGTGTGGATTATCCCTTTTGTGTAGTGGATTACTCAGGCATGGTAAGCACGGAACATACGCTTCATTTTAGCAATGGCGTAGCAACAAAGGTTAATCGAAGCATACCCATTGAAGTATTTTACCTTGAAGCATCGCGCGAAATTAGTGTAACCAACCTTCCGGCTTCCCCCAACCCGGTATCCCTTTCGGTATGGAACTTTGCAGGACAGCAGGTACTTTCGCAAAGGGTTAGCCCCGGTGCATCACAATGCGCGCTTCCGGCTCAACATCTGGGTTCGGGCATTTACATCGTACGGGTTTCCGGAGCTACCTCCAGCCATTCCGTTTCGCTGCTTATTCAACCCTGATTTTAGTTTGCATTTGCCTGGTTTCCTGCCCTTGCAAGTGCACATTCACCTGTAAAATGTAAATTCCCTGTGGCAAATGTGCAAGCTGTAAGCTCAGCCCCTGTTGTCCCTCATTCCCTTGTAAAAGGCGTTGAGTGGAAAATACAGGTTTTCCTAAAAGATCATAAACCCGGAAATGAGCCAGAGTGGCAGGCCCGGTATGGAATTGAACGCTTATCCAACCATCGTTAACCGGGTTTGGGTAAACGGATATTTCAGGTTCGTGTGCCAGGGGTTCAATTTTCGAAACAACAAATACATTCGCGGAGCCTGGAGTTGATAAAGGCTGTTGATTCGTACCCCAACTGGCGGCAAAGGAATTGTCGGTATTTGACAAAAGCTGCAGCGAAGGTCCCTTTCCATCAGCTAATTCAGGCCAGGGGTCCTTGTCGAGGTAGGCAACACGGTCTTCTTCTTCCCCTTTTGCAGTATACAAATATAGGGTCTCGCCACTGTTGCTCAGG
>JAUIMD010000143.1 GCA_030433225.1 Bacteroidia bacterium | reverse complement strand
CCTGCTCTCGCGGCAGGAACTGGGCGAACTCACCGGAATGACCAAGGAAAGTGTAGTGCGCATATTAAAAGAATTCGACAAAGACAAAGTCATTCACCTGGAGCCCAACTACATTGAAATATTGGATATTGATAAACTAAAACGAATCATGCAAACCGGATAAGAATGAACGCTTCCGGTTTGTTTTTTTAAAACAGATTTAAAACCAATTTGGCATGAAAAGTATATCCCGCTTCCTGTTTTCACCTGCGTTAATGTTTGTTTTGTTACTGGTAACAGGCACATCCCTGGGGGTGGCCACTTTTCTTGAAAATGATTACGGCTCGGCCTATGCCCGCCTGATGGTTTACAATACCCGGTGGATGGAAATAATTTTTGTATTGCTGGCCATTAATTTGGTGGGCCGCATTGTCCAAAAAAAAACCTACAAGCGAAAAACCTTTTCAGTATTTATTTACCACCTGGCGTTTGTAATAATGCTGCTTGGCGCTGCCGTTACACGTTATTTTGGTGTTGAAGGAATGATGCACATCCGGGAAGGGGCAGCATCGTCCACCGTGCAAACCAGCGAAAACCACCTGGTACTGACAGCCGGCAAGCAACAGCGCAGTTTTCCGGTAGATTTTACCATGGAAGGCGCCTTTGATGAAACCCTAACCCTAAACGGCAACGAAGTAAACGTTGTACTAAAGGGCATGTACCGCAATGTAACCGAACAGGCGAAAGAAGTTGACAACGGCATACCCATGGTACAGTTTATTATGGCCGGAAAAACGTTTCGGGGCTCAGTACTTATGAGGGAAGGAGAAGTGAAAACTTTTGGCAACACGACCGTATCGTTTAACAACCCGGCACCCGCCGACTTATCCATTTATTTTAAAAACGGAGCTTTTTTTGCAGAAGCCACTTCCACCATTTTTTCTTTTCCGATGGACAATGCCGAAGAAGCCCACGTATCCAACGATACGGTGCTACTGACCACCCAAACCCTGTATAAGGTATTTCAATACAACATACTGTTTGAACACTTGCTACCGTCTGCCGAAATAATGTTGGTAGAAACAGGCAACAACCCGCATGCTAAAGGAAAAACCGGCTATGTTTTTGACCTTAGCTACGGCCAAAACCCACCTAAAGAAATTGTGTTGTGGGAAGAGTATATAAATACCGACACCCTTTTCACCCCTGTGGGGGAAACCCAATTGGGCCTTTTTTATGGCCGAAAAACGTTTCAGGTGCCCTTTAGTTTGCACCTGAATAATTTTAAAATTGACCGCTACCCGGGCTCAAACAGTCCTTCGTCCTTTGCCAGTGAAGTTACCCTGTACGAAACAGGAAAAGAGCCTATGCCCTACCTTATTTATATGAACAACATTTTAAAGCATAGAGGATACCGCTTTTTTCAGTCATCGTACGATGCTGATGAGCGCGGCACTATTTTGTCGGTAAATTACGATTGGGCAGGTACGTACATCACGTATATCGGATACTTTTTACTTACACTGGGCATTGTGCTATCCCTCGTAAATAAGCATTCGTTTTTTAGAAAAACAGTAGTGAGTGATAAACTGCTTACTATGCTCCTTTGCCTGGCCCTGGGTACCGTATCAGCAAAAGCTGCTGACCAACAAACACAACCATCCACCCAAATTGACGCAGCGCATGCCGAAAAATTTGGGCAGTTGCTGGTACAAAACAACAAAGGCCGCACCGAACCCATGTATACCCTTACCTCTGAGTTGTTCCGAAAAATATCACGAAGCGAAAAAATGCTGGAAATGACAGCCACCCAGCTTTTTCTGGAAATGACCTTAAATCCTGCTTTTGGGGTGGAAGCTCCACTGATAAAGGTTTCAAATAATGAATTAAAAGAGCAATTGCACATAACCGGCAAACATGCAGCTTTTTCAAGGTTTGTGGTACACGATTCCATTTACATGTTGCAACGCCTGGTGGATAAAACGTATGCCATCCCGCCGGCACAACGCACCAAATACGACAAAGAAATACTTAAGGTGGATGAAAAAATAAACCTTTGTTATGCCATATTTAATCGCGATTTGCTCCGTATTTTCCCGGTTTCTGACACCGAATCGGAAAGCTGGAAGACCCCGGGAGTGGCGCACAATTATGTACAAAACAAGGCCGACTCCACCTTTTTAGCCACCGTGTTTCCCCGGTATTTGGATGCCTTAAGCCAGGCCAAACAAAACGGAGATTATACCCGGGCAGAAGCATTGCTGCAGCAAATGATCGATTACCAGCAACAAAAGGCCGCCTACACCCTACCGTCAGGGTTTAAAACACAGCTGGAAGTTTATTATTACAAATGGAACGTATTCAAAAAGCTGTTTCCTTTATATGCTTTGCTTGGGGTGTTAATGATTTTTGTTCTCATCGGATTCATTATCAGTGGTAAAGAAGTATCTAAAAACGTACAGGTAATTTTTGATGCCCTGATAGGATTGGCATTTACCGTACAAACCCTGGGCATTGCAGCGCGCTGGATTATTTCAGGCCATGCGCCCATGAGCAATGGTTACGAGTCGATGATTTTTATTGCCTGGGTAACCATTGGAGCCGGTTTTTTATTTCGGCGCTATTCATCCTTTGCCCTGCCTGCCACAGCCGTATTGGCCGCCCTCACGCTTATGGTAGCCAACCTTAGCTTTATGGATCCGCAAATTACCAACCTGGTGCCCGTATTGCAATCGTACTGGCTTACCCTACACGTATCCATCATTACCGGCAGTTATGGATTTTTGGCCCTTGGCATGCTGCTGGGACTTATTAATATGGTACTGCTCACCCTGCGTACGGCACAAAACCGCTTACGCATTAACGATACGCTGCTCACCTTAACCGTTATCAACCACAAAACACTCATTGTAGGGCTTTACCTGCTTACTATTGGTACATTTTTAGGCGCCGTTTGGGCCAACGAATCGTGGGGAAGGTATTGGGGATGGGACCCTAAGGAAACCTGGGCTTTAATTTCGATCATAGTGTATACCATTATTACGCATGCTCGCTACATCCCGGGATTAAAAGGAGTATATGCCTACAATGCGTTAAGTGTAGTGGGGTTTAGTGCTATACTTATGACGTATTTTGGGGTTAATTACTACCTCTCAGGAATGCACTCGTATGCTGCCGGAGATAGCGTGCCCGTTCCCGTATTTGTATACTATGTAGTAGGATTTATTCTGGTTCTGTTGCTGGCCTCGTACTTCAATTACATAAAAATGAGCCCATTAAACAACAAAAGAAAGAAACAATAAGGGCTTTAAAATTGTGTTTTTGCGTAAATCATTTGTTTATCTTTACATAAAGTCACGCATACACGCGGGACACTAACAATTGTAAACCTAAAAAAATGAAGCTGTACTTCGCCGTATTTTTTCTCTGCCTGTCGATGGCTGTAAAATCACAGGTGCTCATCTCCATATTACTGGGCGATAAGTTAAATTCTCCGGGTCTTGAGTTTGGACTGGAAGGAGGCATGAATGCATCCAACATCATGTCGCTCGACAATTCGGGAACACTTCGCACATTTAATATTGGGTTTTATTTTGATATCCTGCTAAAAGAAAACCTGTATATGTACACGGGCGTTTTGGTGAAAGCCGATATGGGTGCCAATAAACTCGGCCCGTCCGACCTCGAGTTTTTAAACATCGAGCTGCAGGAGGAAGAAGGTACCTATTCGCAATTTATCAATTACTTCGTAGTGCCTGCCCTGGCAAAGTACCGTTTCGATAACCGGTTTTATGTGGAACTGGGGCCACAGTTCGGACTAATGCACAGGCCCTATGTTCAGTTTGATGCCATAAACGATGACATAGAAACACGCAAGCGGTTTTACAACCACGACGATATCCATCGGCTGGATGCAGGGTTTACCGGTGGTGCAGGCTTTAAGTTTTTAAAAGGCTGGGGCATGTCGGTTGGTATAAAATATTACCAGGGCCTGGTGGATGTGTATAAAAACAAGGCCAATACAAAAAACCAAAGCCTGTTTTTTAAAGTGAACATCCCCATTGGCGCCGGTAAACAGTAGCCAGCTAATCCATCAAAGGCATTAATCGTCGTTAAATCTCCCCATATTTTAATGGTTGTGTCTGGCATTAATCCATGGGAATTTAGCTAAATTTGAGTGCACCCAAAATCTGAAAAACTTGGCAAAGAACAACAAATTTGGAACCTTCGGCGGAGTTTTCACGCCATCCATCCTCACCATTTTAGGCGTTATTATGTACCTGCGTTTACCCATGATTATTGGGCAGGCCGGGTTAATGGCAACCATAGGCATTATCATTGTTGCGCACATTATTTCGGCTACAACGGGGCTTAGCGTAAGCTCCATAGCCACAGACAAAAAAGTACAGGCAGGTGGAACCTATTACATGATTTCGCGCAGCCTGGGGCTTCCTATTGGCGGTACGCTTGGGCTGGCACTTTTTGTTGGGCTTTCGTTTAGTGTAAGCCTTTACCTGATTGGGTTTGCCGAAAGCTTTTTAGGATACTGGAATTTTGGGGTGACCAAGCAAAACATTCAAATTTGCGGTTCCATCATATTGTTTACAGTAACCGTCATTACATTTATCAGCACCTCACTGGCCATAAAAACCCAGTATGTTATTATGACAGCCATCGGGCTTTCATTGTTGTCAATATTTATTGGCCACAACCAGGAAATTCCTATTCCCACCGATGTGGTAAAATCCAATTACGAGGTGCCGCTTATGGTACTGTTCGGTATTTTTTTCCCGGCAGTTACCGGTTTCGAGGCGGGTGTATCCATGTCCGGCGATTTAAAAGACCCTAAAAAATCCATCCCACTGGGAGCCATTTTGGCCATTGTAGTGGGGCTGGTGGTATACATTCTGCTCACCTTGTTTTTATCCAAAACCGTAAATCACGATTTACTGGCGTATGATTCGGAAGTTCTCCTGAAAATTGCATGGATACCGCAACTGGTAGTGGCAGGTATTTGGGGCGCCACGCTCTCGTCGGCGCTGGGAAGCATTTTGGGGGCACCCCGCATTTTACAGGCAACTGCTGTTGATAAAATCACCCATAAATTTTTTGCCAAAGGTACCGGTGAGGCCAACGAACCCCGCAATGCCCTGCTGCTGACATTTTTAATTGCCGAAGCCGGAATTTTAATTGGCGAACTGGATGTAATTGCCCGTATTGTTTCCATCTTTTTTATTACCACATACGGTTTTTTAAATATCAGTTGCGCCTTTGAATCGTTGACCAGTGCCGATTTCAGGCCAAGTTTTAAAGCACCGGCATGGGTGAGTATCATTGGTGCGCTGGCATGTATACTGGTAATGATTCAGTTGGATTTTGTGGCCATGGTAGCCGCAATTATTGTATTGGGCCTGGTATTTTATTACATCCGCCGTAAAGAGCTGGCCTTGCAGGGAGGCGATGCCTGGGGCAGTTTCTGGGCCTCGGTCATTAAATCGGGGCTGAAACGGGTGAAAGACCCCAACCTCGAATCACGCAACTGGCGCCCCAACGTTATCATGTTTTCGGGCGATGAAAAAGCACGCCCTGAACTCATTGAGTTTGGAAAAAGCATTGTAGGCAGGCTCGGCATTTTATCGGCTTTTGATTTGATTGAAACCAGCGAGGAATTGCTGCTGCGGCAGGATGCATTTTCCCCTCCCGATAAAGATGGATTTTCCATACAAAAACACAAATGCCGCAGTGTTTACGAAGGGATGGATGAAATTGTGCGTGCCTATGGTTTTTTATCCCTGCAACCCAACACCATATTTATGGGGTTAAGCAACAAGGAGCGCACGCGTGAATCGTTTTTAAACTTTGTACACCGGCTCGATAAAAACAACTTCAACT
>JAUIMD010000142.1 GCA_030433225.1 Bacteroidia bacterium | reverse complement strand
GCTGACAGTATATTTTTAAGCAGCAATTCCTTACAGGTGCACATTCATAAAAAAACGGGTAAAATCAGGTATTTAACCCCCGATAGGCACCAAATATTGGCCGAAAGCAGCCAGCATTTAACACCGTTCATTACCGCCGGAGACAGCGGGTATACGGTGCAACAAGGCTTTACCTTACACCCTGATGAAGGTATTTATGGCCTGGGGCAACATCAAAACGGTTACATGAATTATCGCGGCAAACAGGTAACGCTTGTGCAATCCAATACCGATGCGGTAAACCCTTTTCTCATATCCACCCGTAATTATGGCATTTTGTGGGATAACTATTCGCACTCGGTTTTTGAGGACTCCCCTGAAGAGGCCGGTTTCTGGTCGAAACTGGGCGATGGAATTGACTACTATTTTGTAACGGGACGCCACATGGATGATGTAATTGGCGGGTACCGACACCTAACCGGTACTGCCCCCATGTACGGTAAATGGGCTTTTGGTTACTGGCAAAGCCGCGAACACTACGAAAACCGGGAAGAGCTGGTTTCGAATGCCTTGGAATACCGCAGGCGCAACATTCCGATTGATAACATCATTCAAGACTGGGACACGTGGGAAGGTGCCGAAAACTGGAACCAGTTGTTTTTTGATCCCGTAAAGTTTCCTCGTCCACAAGAAATGATAGACCTCCTGCACCAAAACAACTTTCACGTGATGGTTTCGGTATGGTGCTCTTTTGGGCCCAATACCAACGTTTACAACGAAATGGAAAAAAGAAACCTTTTACTGCCCACCCTTGGATGGGCCCGTTTTAAGTATATGGATGTTTACAATCCCGAGGCTACTGATTTGTATTGGAACTACCTCAAAAAAGGCTTTTTCGATTTCGGTATGGATGGATGGTGGATGGACTCCACCGAACCTGATATTGTAAATGCCAACACCAAGGGTGCCACCGTGTATGAGCTTGAACGTATGGCAAACCATCACCTCGGCTCCTTTACCCGTTACCTGAACACCTATACCCTGCCTGCTACCGAGAGTGTTTACGAAAATCAACGCAAAACTTCAGAAAAACAGCGGGTTTATATCCTCACGCGGTCATCGTTTGCCGGACAGCAGCGAGCAGCAGCCACCACTTGGTCGGGTGACATAGGAGCGGACTGGCCGATATTTAAAAAGCAAATTGCGGCGGGTGTAAATCATTCCATGTCAGGTATTCCCTACTGGACTTTTGATATCGGGGCCTTTGTTTTGGGGGGATATGGTGGAGTTTTCCAAAATGGAGTTTCGGACCCGGCATACCAGGAACTTTTTATCCGAATGTTTCAGTTTGGCGCGTTTTGTCCCATTTTCAGGGCCCATGGTTCTGATGCCCCGCGCGAATTGTGGCATTATGGAGATTTTACCCCCACGTTAATTGCTTTTGACCATTTGCGGTACCGCCTATTGCCGTATACATATTCGCTGTCGAGCCAGGTAACCCGCAACCATTCTACCCTGATGCGAGCCCTGGCCATGGACTTTTCCCACGACACCGCCACCTACAACATAACAGATCAGTACCTGTTTGGTCCGTCCTTTATGGTTTGTCCGGTAACCCAATACATGTACCACAAACCGCCCATGGCAACGGTACCTGTTCCACCCAGAGTTTTTAAAACAAGGGATGGAAGGCCCGGGTTGCATGTCAGTTATTTCAAAGACACGGCTTTTATGGTTGCCGGCACCGTACAAACCGAGGCTGCCATTCACCTCAACTGGTACGAGAGCGGTAGGCCTGGCTATGTTACCGATTCCACCCTATCCATTATTTGGGAAGGCACGATTACCCCCTTTGAAACCGGTTTGCATCAGTTTCAAACCCAATGCTACGGCCCCAAACGCCTATTTATTAATGGAAAGGAACTGAATGACACCTACACCGGGGTTGCCGCTTTTAGCGAACCCATTTGGATGGAAGCCGGAAAGAAATACAGCATTCGTTTGGAAAAGAAAAACGAAAACCCGGGCGCATTTCATGTGGAACTGTATTGGAAAACACCCTCCATGTTAACAGAAGAACGTCAGAAAGAAACGGTAGCTAAAACCCGTGAAGTGTACCTGCCCAAACAAACTACATGGTATGATTTTTGGACGGGAACAAGCTATACAGGCGGAAAAACCATAGAAGCGGACGCCCCCATTGAAAAGATGCCTTTATTTGTTAAAGCGGGCAGCATCATACCTATGGGGCCTTATGTACAGTACGCTACCGAAAAAGAGGATGCCCCCGTTGAAGTGCGAATTTACCCCGGTGCCAATGGCAGTTTTGAGTGGTACGAAGATGAAAACGACAACTACAATTATGAAAATGGTTGGTTTGCCACCATCAATTTCTCCTGGGATGAAGCATCTCAAACGCTTACCCTTAGCGAAAGAAAGGGTACGTACCCGGGTATGCCTGAGAAACGGGAATTTAATGTAGTGCTGGTTAACGAACAGCAAGGCATTGGCATTGCTCCCTCGCACGTGTTTCATAAAAAAATCCACTACACAGGAGAGGCCCAAACTATCCCCTTGCACTAACAAAAAAAAGCGGCTAATTGGCCGCATTTTTTTTATACATTTCAGGAATGCACCTTTTGTCGGGACACGTGGTAATCAACCAGTGCATGGATGGGCGCTTTCATAATTTTATAACTTCTGATTCCTGTTTCTTCCAGCACCTCCTTTAATTGGTTTTGAAAAACATGGGCAATAGAGCCCATAAATCCCACCTGGGTTTGGCGAACATAAGGGGCCAGTAAAATGCAGTTTTTTACAAAAAGTTCAAAGTTGGATTTTACCACCCGCTGGCAATATACATGCTCAATATGCTCGCTTAAAAACGTGGTAAACTGTGCCAGGTAGTGGTTGGCAGCCGACTCTTTGTAAACGCTGTGCAGTACTTTATCCATTGAAATGTTAAACTGCAGCTTAAATTGATCGTACAAGTCGGCCGGCATGGTTTTGCGCAGAAAATCTTTTATCAGCTGTTTTCCCATCGCATTTCCGCTGCCCTCATCGCCCAGTACATAGCCCAACGATGGGATGGTCTTCTCAATTTCTGATCCGTTGTAATAGCCTACTACCGACCCGGTACCCAGAATAGCCGTTATGCCCGGTTTGGTTCCAAACAATGCGTGAGCCGCCGAAACCAAATCGCTTTGTACACTTATGCGCGCCTGAGGGAACACACTTTCAAGCATCAGTTTCACCTTGGGTTTCATGGAAGGCGTACAGCCGGCTCCATAAAAATGAATTTCAGTTACTTCTTCCTGCTTTCCGTCAAACGTTTCTGAAACAATGCTTTTAAATTCCACTTCCGAAACCAAAAAGGGATTAAGGCCTTTGGATTGTAGGGTGGATTTGTTTCCGTTAGCAGCCAACAAAGCCCAGTCGGTTTTGGTGGATCCGCTATCTGCCAAAAGTATCATAGTTGTTCGATTTTTAGTTTTATTCTGTATTCCAAACGTTTTATCACAAAAAATGTTGATTACAAAACGTTACTCCCCAACGGTATTCCGTGTTATTATTTTACAAAATGTCAATTCGAGGCATTACTTCCAGAGGTGTACTTCGTTTTCACCTTAATAAATGCACTGAGTAGATGTGTCCAACAACGGGCCTCCTTTCCATTGGCTGGATAAGGGTTGGGTAAAATCAACCGCCTGTGTAAGGTGATCCACCTGTGTGAACTTTCCATTTACAAAGGTAAAACCCGCTAAAAAGTCGCGTTGTTGCGAGGGAACATAACACACCACTTCTCCGTTTAAAAGGCGCAAAACAGACAAGCACAGGTTAATCGATCCACCCTGATGGTTGCTGTAAAACGTTTTTGAATCGCTTGCCTGCAATTCGCCGGGAGTAAGGCTTGTTCCTTTCAAAATTCCCCCGATGTGTGGTGTTTGAACCCACAATAAGTCTATGGTTCCATCGGCATCCATATCGTGTATGGCGGCAATGTTCAGCCAGCGATTGGCAGTGCCAATTTCCGGCACCCGGGCATATTCCTCAAGGTTACCCTGGTTTATCCGGTACACCACAATACCCGCTCCGGCACCTGCCTTCGAGCGTATACAAATTATTTCCGGAACCCCATCTGCCGTCACATCCACTAAACGAGGTCGAATGTCTTCAAACACATACGCCTCTCCCAAGGTAATGGTATAAAAGGTGCCTTCCCTGTACACCACCAATTGCGCCGCCTCCTTAACATCGCCCAGGGCACCGTGGCGGTACCGTTCGGTAGGTGAGGCAAATTGGGCATACGTACGGCCGTCCTGACTAACAGCCACCTGTTTTTCGGGCATCTGCTGGTAACGGGAGGCCAATTCCTCCAAAACTTCGACATGGGTTAGAAGCGTATCCACGGGCAATACTTCGACATCTTCTCCTAAATCCGCGGTTGATTCGCAGGCTCCCCACACTAGCATGAACGCCAGTAAAAGATATACTGAACTTTGCATACGTTTTATAGTAAATAATCGTGATTTCATACCTAAGAGTAACACCTTTAGCTTTCAATTGGTTGAACGAAAGGCAAGGTGTTTTTTGGTAATTAGTTCTTAATAAGTAGCAGCAGCTTTTGTTTGTTTATTAAATTACTTGCCCTATTTTGGATGCCAAACTCAGCAACTTTGCCTGAAAAAACAGCATATGACAAAAACAGACATTATCCTGATTGTCAGTAACCCCGGGTTACTGGCCAAAAATATAAAATCGCTTACCACAACCAACCGGGTACAAAAGGTGGTTATTGTGGGCATGGAACACTTAACCGATCACCTCCCCGATAATTGCAGTTATGTGCAATCGGCATTTCCTCATAGCTTTGCTACGCTGCGTGAGGCGCTGGCACTGTGTGAAACTCCGAATGTTGCCATAGTAAAGAGTGCCCCTTTTCGTACCGGCGTACAAAAAGGCATTTTGGATATGGTCGCAATTATGAATGCCACCCACAGCCAAATGGTGTATGCCAATTACACCGTTTTGGGGGAATCCAGCCAGTATGTTCACCCTCTTATTCAGGCACAACCGGGCAGTGTTCGCGATGATTTTGATTTTGGTTTTGTACAGTGTTTTTCGACCAAAAGCATCAAAAACTACCTGAACACCTGTACCAATAAGGACCTGCGTTTTTCTGCCCTGTACGCCCTGCATTTGTTTACCTTACGCGCCGGAAAAGCATTGCACATTCCGCAACCCTGCTATGCCGTAAACGAAACTGCCAGCGAAAACACCCATTTTAAATACCTGGAAGCTTCGCAGGAAATGCAGCAAAAGGAAATGGAAATCGTGTGCACCCAACATTTAGATGCCATTGGTGCCCGGGTAAGCCCTCCTTTTAAAGAGGTGGAGTTTGATGAGCATTTCAGTACGGTTGCTTCGGTAATTATTCCGGTGAAAAACCGTGAAAAAACCATTAAAGACGCCGTAAAATCAGCATTAAAGCAAAAAACAAATTTCAGTTTCAATGTGATAGTGGTAGACAATTATTCCACCGACAATACCACCAAATACCTGCAAAAACTGGATAAAAAAATCATCCATCACATCCCCCGTAGAAAAGACCTGGGCATTGGTGGATGCTGGAACGAAGCCCTGCTGCACCCTGCCTGCGGAACGTTTGCCGTGCAACTCGACAGCGATGATTTGTACCAGGATGCCAACACTTTGCAAAAAATCGTAGACACCTTCAGAGCAGAAAAATGTGCCATGGTGGTGGGTGCTTATAGCCTGGTGGATTTCAAACTAAATTCCCTGCCGCCCGGATTGATTGATCATCGGGAATGGACCCCGGACAATGGCGCAAACAATGCGCTGCGCATAAATGGATTTGGTGCCCCCAGAGCTTTT
>JAUIMD010000141.1 GCA_030433225.1 Bacteroidia bacterium | reverse complement strand
CATAAGAAAGAGCCAGGTGCCGGAAATGGCACATAAATAACAATGGAAATGATGAAAATGAAAAACGTATTGCTCTGTAGCCTGGTATTCGTTTTAAGCCATGTCGGGTATGGGCAAAGTTCAAATGCAGAAAAAGACAGCGTGTTTATTCACCAGTTTGAAGAAGGACATGAGCCCGTAAAAGTATTGCATGCAGAACCTTTGTTTATTGATTTGATTCGGGATTTAGGAGCCAGAAAGGGAGAAAAGGAATGGAACGTTGGCTTAGGGCTCACCGACAACGTGGAATACGACGCGTATGAAGCCCTGGTTGAATATGAATGGGCACCTGTTAACAGGTTAGGATTTGAGATAGAACTCCCGTTTACCTTTTATTCCCCCGTAAACGGAAGGGGGGCAGACTCGGTTCCATACAACGAATTAAACAGCATTAAATTAGCCACGCAATGGTCGTTTTTTGTGAATGAGCCCGGAGCAATATCCATGGCCATTGGTTACATCAATGAATTTGAGCTTTCGAATTTCGGTAATTTTGGCGACCCTTTGGTGAAGGGAAATGTATACAATCCCTTTTATGTGATTGCCAAGCGTTGGGGCAATAACTTCCATACGTTGATATATACCGGCCCCATGATTCATCAGGATTTTGCAAGCCATACGGTTCATACCACGTACGATATCAACACCAATTTTCACTACATGATTCCGGGTACCCGCAATTTTATGGGCGTCGAATTCAATAAAACCATTCACAACGGCGACTTTGATATGACCATTAGGCCGCAAATGCGTTTGGATGTTTCTGATGAGCTGTTGATTGGGATTGTGGTTGGAATTCCTGTGAGCAGAGAAAATGAAAATCTTAGTTCATTTATACGCCTGATTTGGGAACCCGGGCATTCCAAAACTAAGTAGGCCACCGTGAAATGTGCTTCCACACACCAAACACTCCAAAAATGGATGGACTGAGTATGGGAATGCTTAGCAGGTGCGTTAGTACAACGGGATACATCTGGCACAGCAGCCGCAATAAGTTTTGGCAAGTTCTAATGCCCAGGCCTATTGTTTCAGACTTACCGGTGTTGTCCTGCTTTTTACCGGCCTATGGAACCGGGTTGGTTCGTGTTGGGTAAAGCAGGAACAGCTTTGCAAAAGATTGAGTTTCTCCATCCGTTGTTGTAAATTGAGCGCAAATCAATTCCCTTACGTACCTATACAGCTTTTGATACATGAGAAATAAACAATTTTTAGCCATTGCCTTGGCATGCCTTTTAAGCGTTCAATGTCGGCAACCCAACAAATCCAATGAGGCTTTGCAAAAGGAGCAGTCCCAACAAGTACCCTTTGACCCTTCCATGGAGCCGCTGGGAGGTCAGCCTGATGTTGGTGCCATGCCATCCACCCATGATTTTGAATACCAGGTGAAGTACCACCGGGCATTTGAGGCCACGTTGTGGGCATTACCTGCAGTGGCAATTTATCGGTTTAGGGCAGCGGCTATTGAGCAACTGGGGTATGCCGACAACAACATCATCGCCTACTCCGAGGTGGCCTCTCCGAAACTGGAGGCAATCACGGCCAACAGTTCTACACCCTACATCACTGCTTTTTCCGACCTAAGTGAGGGGCCCACCATATTAGAGGTACCTGAGGCAGGTGCCGATGGGTCTTTATACGGGCAAATTGTTGACCATTGGCAAATCACCATTGCCGATGTTGGACCCTCGGGGCTGGATAAAGGAAAGGCCGCGAAATACCTTTTTACGCCTCCCGGATATGACGGCGCTGTTCCCTCAGGATACATCCATGTTCCTTCCCCCAGTTACCGCATAGCATTTGCCTTTCGTTCGGTACGTGCACCCGGTAAATCGGTGGAAGATGCGTACGCTTACGCCAAACGCCTGCGCATGTTTCGGCTGAGCGAGGCTTCCAATCCGCCTGAACAAAAGTTTATTGACCCATCGCGGGAAAGGTACCCCACGTTGCCATTTTTTAACGACAAACATTTCAACGACATGCATGCCATTTTTTCGGTGGAAAATGCCAAACCAATTGACAAGGTGATGATGGGCATGCTAAAAACATTGGGAATTGAGCACGGAAAAACCACCTTTACCCCGGATGAAAAAACCAGAAAAGCCATGAATCAGGGCTCAGTGGATGCCTATTATTACCTTATGGAATTATGGGATAACTATCCAAAATCGTGGTTATACTGGCCTGACCGGCACTATGCTTCCCTGATGCAGGCGGACAAAAATAAGACTTTTTCGTACGAATACAAAAACAGTGTGGATATTGAAACCAAGGCCCTGCAGTATTTTCAGTGTACATATGTACCCAAGGTTTTGTCCGAAAATCCTGCCACACAATACATAATGGCCATGAACGATGCCGACGGGGACTTATTGCAGGCCGGAAAAACATACAAAGTGCAGGTACCGGCAGAAATGCCCGTAAAACAGTTTTGGGCTTTAACCGTATACGATAAGGCTACGTATAGTTTCATTTACTCGGAATCCAACCGCACTACGCTTTCGTCGTACGATTTGCCCTCCATGCAAAAAAATGAAGACGGCAGTGTAACCATTTATGTGGGGCCAACGGCACCCGAAGGGTATGAAAACAACTGGATACCCACCAGGGGGAAAAGACCCATGCCCATGTTTCGCTTGTACGGACCAACAGAAGCGTTTAATCAAAAAACGTTTAAAATGCCCGACTTTGTAAAAGTGACTTCCTGAACTGTAACAGGTTTTTAACGCTCCTTAGCCTGGGGGGTGTTTCGTTCAGGCCCAACTGTTTACGGGTAGATACACCGGAATTTATTTCAGCAAGTTACTTAGTTGAACCAGGGGGCTGGTTGAGCAACAACCTTATGTGCCGTTTTAACGGGGACTTTATTTTAAAATACAATTTTCTAATTTTAAGCAGTCTCTTCGTATGTTCGCAAACCAGTTGTAAATCCGTATAAAAAAGTAGCATGAGTTTATTTCAAAAATCGGTCGAAAAAAAGTATGTAAACGACCTCGATGTGGCAATAATCGACCAAAAATATGCTGATTTTTTACATCATTTCGGAAATCCCGAAATACAGGAAAACATCCGCAATTCGAAAGAAGAACAATACCAGGGTGAATTTTTGATTGATTTGTTCGTCAATATTTTGGGGTATACCAAAAATCCTATACCCAACTATAACCTGACAACCGAATTAAAAAATATTTCCAACAGCAAAAAGGCAGATGGTGCAATCCTAAAAGGAGAAGATGCAACGGCAGTAATCGAATTAAAAGGAACCGACACTACCGATCTCGACAAAATTGAGGTACAGGCATTTGGCTATAAAAATCACCATCCAAAATGTAGATACGTCATCACATCTAATTTTGAAAAGCTCAGGTTTTACATTCAAAATGCGGTGGATTACATTGATTTTGATTTGTTCAGGCTAACACGGGAGCAGTTTTCGGTATTGTGGCTTTGCCTGGCAAAAGACAATTTGCTTAACGACTTGCCATTAAAAATCAAAGAATCGTCTGTACTGAAGGAAGAAAGCATAACTAAAAAACTGTATGCCGACTATTCAAAATTCAGAGAGGCCATTTACCACAACCTGTTAACCAATAACCCGCAAACGGATAAACTGCTTCTTTTCAAAAAAACGCAAAAACTGTTGGACCGTTTTCTGTTTATCTTTTTTGCGGAAGACCGCTTGTTGCTTCCACCCAATTCAATAAGTGAAATTGTAAAACAGTGGGCCGATTTAAAAGAAAACTACGATGAATACTTTCCGTTGTATGCGCGTTTTAAAAAGTATTTTGGCTACATGAACACCGGGTACAAAGGCAAAAAATACGACATTTATGCATACAATGGCGGACTTTTTAAACCCGACCTTGTGCTGGACAACATTACCATTGACGATGATATTTTGTACGAACACACCCTGCGGCTGAGTAATTATGATTTTGAAACCGATGTGGATGTAAATATTCTGGGGCACATATTTGAACATTCATTGGGCGAAATAGAAAACGTGCAAGCCGAAATAAAGGGTGAAAAAATAGACAGTCAAAAATCCAAACGAAAGAAAGACGGCATTTTTTATACGCCTAAATACATTACTAAATACATTGTTGACCATACAGTTGGAAAACTGTGTGAAGAAAAAAGAGCCGAACTAGGAATAATTGATGAAGAATACGCCAAAGGCCGGAAAAACCGTAAAAAGGAAATTGTACGCGCGCTTAACCAAAAACTGGACGATTACCGAAACTGGATGTTAACGCTTACCATACTTGACCCCGCTTGTGGTTCGGGTGCGTTTTTAAACCAGGCTTTGGAGTTTTTAATAACCGAACACCGCAAAATTGACGAGTTACGCGGACAGTTGTTAGGAGGGGCCTTTGTTTTCTCGGACATTACAACCGACATACTCGAAAAAAACATTTACGGCGTTGACCTGAACGAAGAATCGGTGGAAATTGCCAAACTCTCGTTATGGCTGCGCACCGCCCAAAAGGGACGAAAACTAAACACCCTCAGCAATAACATAAAATGCGGAAACTCGCTGATTGAAGACCCGGAAGTTGCTGGAGAAAAAGCGTTTAACTGGAACAATGAATTCCCCAACATTTTTCATAAGAAAGAGAAAAAGGTTTGGCACGTTACTACCGCAACTCATAATTCGCGTTACTCGCAACGCATGTTTGATAACTATGTAAAAACCGGTGAACCTGTGTGGTTATCGGAAAAAGAAGAAATAATTGTTACTGAAACCATTGCCGAAATTGCGAAAGAAGATAAGCTGAATATTCTGGCATATACTATTTGTGGCGACCATGCCCACCTTTTACTGGTATGTGAAGAAGGAGAACTCCCTAAAATAGTGCAGAAAATAAAATCGAAATCTGCCAGGGTATGTAATATTGAAATGGGAAGAACGATACCGGCAGCAGCAGCAGGAACAAGGGAGCAAGCTCCCTTGTCGGAAGACCCGGAAAATATATACGACGGGGAGCATGCTCCCCATACAGAACGTGACGAGATGACACCAACAACGGAGCTTGCTCCGTTGCAAAAGCAGAAAAGAGGTACAACGCAACACCATTTGTGGACACAGAAATTTTGGAAAAACGAAGTTACTTCCAATGAACAACTCGAAAACACCATTACATACATCCGTAACAATCGCAATAAACATCAACTACCGGAAAACAAAGAATTGATAGCGCTCATACACGAAATGACCTGCACCCGCGAGCACGCTTTCCGAACTGAGTACACCGGCGGTTTTGATGTGGTAATTGGAAATCCACCGTATGTTGACATAAAAGGCTTAGAGCCAGAACTTGTAAGAGTCTTATTTGAAAATTACATTACTAGTGAGAATCGAATTAATCTGTATTCAATTTTCATTGAGAAAAGTTATACTCTTTTAAAGGATAAAGGTTTTTTCTCATTTATAAATCCGAATTCTATTTTAGTTAATTCGTCCTATACGAAAATCAGAAAATTACTTATAGACGATATAACTACAATTATAAAGTTACCCGACAATGTATTTCCAGAAGCAAAAGTAGAAACAATCATATTTGAATTTAGAAAAGGTGGAGGTCAGGAGTTTGCGAAAACTTTAGTATACCCGAATTCTGAAAAAATAAGTTTTATCGATGAAGGTAAGTTGTTGGTTCAAAATAAAAAATTTTGGAAAAAATTTAAAGCAGTCAATTATAATATTTATGTTTCAGACCAAGATATTGCCTTGTTACAAAAATGCGAGAACAACTCAGAATATCTTGAAAATGTAGCTGATTTTACGCTAGGCATTACACCGTATGATAAATACAAAGGTCATTCTCAAGAAACCATTAAAAATAG
>JAUIMD010000140.1 GCA_030433225.1 Bacteroidia bacterium | reverse complement strand
CATTATCAACTATTTCTAAATTCACCAAGGCTTCCTTAGTTGCATTTTTTACAACACCCACATTGTTATAAGGCATAAAATACTGCTTAAAACTTTTCTCTTCGTAAGGGTGCATCCAAGAAAAATCGGGCTGGTTATCGGTATATACCCCGCACATCAATTCGATGTAAGGACCGTCTTCGTCGGTGAGGTTGCGGTCCCATGCCCGACCAAAGTCGCCATTCCCCCATGTCCATTGCTTTTTACCGGGCGATTGCTGATGATCGGCAACATGCAATAATCCACCTTGCGAGTCGTTTTCAAATCCACCCACAAAATTGTATTTCGATTGGATGGCCATGTAGCTGGTGGGGACCGGAATGTTTTTGTAGCGCGAAATGTCTACGCCTGCCGAATAATCTACTTTGTAATATTCACCTGTTGCAATGGGAAAACTGGAAACATCGCGCTTTCCGTGATCGAAAACTGCATTTACATCCGGCGGAAAAACCGACTGGTAATCGTCGTTTACTTTAACCGCAGGGTTGGCCCACCACAAAAAGGTTTGTGGGTGCGGCGTACGGTTAAACAGTTTCACCTTAATTTCCATGTAGGCTTTATCGGGATAAAGGGTAAATCCGGCCATGCCTTTTGTGCGAAACATGCGCTCCACCTCGCTGCACCAAACGGTTACGCTTCCGTCTTCGTTTTCTTCGATGGTCGAATCTACCGGATCGTAGGTAGACGGACGGTGGTGCTGCGGCCAGTTAAACTCAATTCCACCCGAAATCCAGGGGCCCGTTAAACCTACCAAAGCCGGCTTAATTACTTGGTTGTAGTACACAAAATGGCGCTGTTTGGTTTTGTCGTAGGCCATTTGTACGCGCCCGCCCAGCTCGGGCAGAATCATTATTTTCAGGTATTTATTTTCGAGCCAGATGGCATTCCACGCTTTGTCTGTTTTTTCATCCATGATTTTTTCAATCACCGGATGGGGATACACCGCCCCACTGCTTCCCTGGTAAACACGTTTTTCCAAAAAAATGGGGTTCTTTTCGGGCTCCCCGATTTCATAGGTGGGGATCACCACCTTTTCGTGCCAGGCTTTTACACCATTATTCATGCTCTATATTTTTTTGATTTTTTTCGAATAAAATTTCAATTCTGTTCCAAATCAACTTTCACCTCGGTAATTAAAAAAGTCACTCATTTTTCATTTTTGGCTTGACCCAAAAACGAAACAAAAAGGTCAAGGCTGCCATAAAAACACCATATATCACTTTGAGATTAATGCTATTTTTCTGGAGGCCGAGTTTCGCTTAAGAAACAATCCACCAGCTCTTTTTCAATTTCTTCGAGCGATTTGCCTTTGGTTTCTGGCAGGTTTTTGTAGATAAAAAGCAGTCCTGCCGCACAAATAATGCCGTACAACCAAAAGGTGCCGGAAGCTCCTAGAACCTTGTTAAGGAGGGGGAATGTATAGGTGAGCAGAAAACTTGCCAGCCACAAAGAAACGGTTGCCACTGCCATGGCAGCACCCCTGATTTTATTGGGGAAAATCTCAGATATCACAACCCAAACCACCGGTGCCAACGACATGGCATAGGTAGCGATGGCCAGTAACACCAGGATTAGGAGAATCCATCCGCTGATGTGAAAAAAGTAGGCGAGCCCCACAAAAACATAGATGGATGCCAGACCTCCGGCGCCCATCAACAACAGGCTGCGCCGTCCGATTTTATCCACCGAAAACAGCGCAACAAAAGTAAATACCAGGTTTACGCTGCCGGTAATCACAATATTAAAGAGGATATCAGACACGCCAAATCCGGCGGCTTTAAATACCTCCTCGGCATAATTGAATATCACATTGATGCCGCACCACTGTTGAAACGCAGCCAACACAATGCCAATAATCAGAACTTTTCGGAGGCGGGGCTGCACCAAAATTTTAAAATCCACTTTGCCGGTTTCGTCTTCCAATGTGTTGTGAATGTTCCGGTATTCGGTTAACGCATACGCATCGCCGCCTATCTTTCGCAGAATATTTTCCACCTTGGTTTCACTTCCGTTTTTTGCCAGCCAGCGCGGACTTTCGGGCACAAAAAACATCAACAGAAAAAACAAACCTGCAGGAATCACTTCTGCCCAAAACATCCAACGCCAGCCCATTTGTCCGTTCCACGATGCCAGAATCTGGGCATCGGTAAATTCCTCGGGAACAGGCTGGGCAATTTGCCAGTTCACCAGCTGTGCAGCTAAAATTCCGATTACAATGGTAAGCTGATTGAGCGAAACGTACCTGCCCCGAACCGGGCCGGGTGCTACCTCGGCAATGTACATGGGCGACAGGTTTGATGCCAGTCCAATGCCAATTCCACCCAAAATGCGGTAAATCAGAAAGGGGGTAAATTGGTTGGAAGCGCCCGTTCCTACAGCCGAAAGTGTAAACAGAAAAGCGGCGAAGATTAGCAGGCGTTTTCGACCGTACTTATCGCTTAGCATACCCGAAAGCATGGCACCTAGCAAACACCCGAGCAGGGCGCTGCTCATGGCCCAGCCTTGCAGGTTAGGCGAGTTGGCAATATGAAAATACTGCTCATAAAAGGGTTTAGCTCCCCCAATTACCACCCAGTCGTAGCCAAAAAGCAAGCCACCCAAAGCCGAAACCATTGAGATGGTAAATAGGTAGCGCGTGTTATACAATTGATTCTTCATGCTCTGTTGTTTTATGGTTTACACCCCATCAGCCTACAAATTAAATAGGTTTTGGTGGATGTCCGAATGGAGCTTTTGCTGCATTTAATGGATTATCTGCTTATTTTTGTAGAAATTCCATCAGGCATGAAACGAAAAGAGGGATTTAAGGGACAGCGCAGCATTGTGGTGCCGGAGTACATCCTTGAAGAAATGGCCGGCCACCCGCATCACTCCCTGCTCCACTTAACCGATATCGGGTATTTCCCGAATGCTGCAGATCACTATCGGTCGCGCCCAAACGGATGCAGCCAATATATTTTAATGTATTGTGTTTCGGGTAGCGGGTGGATTTCGGTAGACAGCAAAAAGCACGAGGTGAAAGCCAACCAATATTTTATAATTCCAGCGGGAAAACCTCATTCGTATGGAAGCAATGCCACTAACCCATGGACTATCTATTGGATTCACTACACCGGAACGCAGGCTCCTCATTATTCTTTTTCGCAGGAGGAAGTGCGCAACATCACCCCCTCGCACACCGACCGCATTGATGACCGCCTGACCCTTTTTGAAGAGATGATGCAAAACCTGGAGATGGGCTACAGCATGGATAACCTCAGCTATGTTAACGTTTGCCTCATTCATTTTCTGGCGTCGTTTGTATACCTGGCGCAGTACCGGCACATCCGCAGCATTAAAGCCCCCGACACGGTGGAGCAGTCCATCCACTTTATGAAAAATAAACTCCACACAAAACTGAACCTGGAGGTTTTGGCCAGGGAAGCTGGTTTGTCGGCATCGCATTATGCCCTGATGTTTAAACAAAAAACCGGCCGCGCACCGGTGGATTACCTGATACAGTTGAGGGTACAAAAAGCCTGTCAGTTGTTGGACCACAGTGCACTGCGCATAAAAGAAATAGCCATGCAGGTAGGCTACGACGATGCGTACTATTTTTCGCGCATCTTCAAAAAGCTGATGAACCTCTCGCCCAGGGATTATCGGATGAAAAGCAAGGGATAAGGATGCGTGCCCCAAAAAACCATTTCTGTGGTCAATCCCGTCCTTTATAAACCGAAGATACCTTGCCTAAATAAGACGAGGTGGCCCTATTCATTTAGGGATCAGGAACGCGAATGCTTGCTTTGAAAATCTGATGGAGACATTCCATATACCTCTTTGAAACATTTAGCAAAGTATGGGGGAGAATTAAACCCAACACGGTAACAGATTTCTTTAATTTCTTTATCCCCTTTCACTAGTAATTCGGCACTGCATTTAATGCGTATATTTCGGATAAACACGCTTGGACTGTACCCGGAAAGGCTGGATATTCGGTTGTAAAAATGGGTTTTACTCACGGCCATTGCCGTATAAATATCTTTGGAGGCCAAAGAGCTATTGTCGAGATGATTCAGAACAAAGCGGGTTACCTCTTCCAAAAAGCGTTCATCTTTCGACGGCAGCTGTTCCTCGCTGTCGGGATTCGCGAAAATTGTTTTCTGCATAAACCGCTCCTTTAGCAAGCTTCGGTTTTCCAGCATATTTTTTACCCGGGCATGCAATAAGTGCATGTAAAAGGGTTTGGCAATGTACGCATCCGCCCCCACCTCATAGCCTTCTATCTGGTCTTCTACCAGTGCCTTTGCGGTAAGCATAATAAAGGGCACATGGCATAAATCTTCATTGGATTTCACCTGTTTACAGAGTTCTACCCCATCCATTTCCGGCATCATGACGTCGCTGATGATGATATCCGGAATACTCTTTTGCGCTTTTTGAAATCCCGCAAGGCCATTTTCTGCCAAAACAACTTTATAATGCGGAGAAAAGGATTCTTTTAGCTGACTGGCCAACGCTTTGTTATCCTCAACAACAAGCATAGTTAGCCGGGTTTTGTCTTTTTCAAAAGGCCTTTGGTTAAGTTCCTCAAGGGTTGCAATATCGTACGCCAAAGCTGCCTGCGCAGTTTGTGTTTTATCCTCATCCACTTTGGTATGCCCTCCCAACGCTTCTGTTTTATAGCTTGTTTTCTCACATGGCAAAAACACCGTGAATGTTGTTCCAACCTCAAGCTGACTATTTACGTTAATGCTTCCTTTATGGGTTTCGACCAGGCTTTTCACAAAATTCAATCCTATTCCGGTTCCCACTTTGTTGGAATCTACCTGGTAAAAACGGTCAACAATACATTTCATTTGTTCCTTCGTCAGCCCAATGCCAGTATCGGTTACATCGATGCGTAAATGCAAGTGAGTATTTCTGGCTCCGGTACGTCGGAATTCGCTGGAAAGCCGAACCACGACATGGCCCTTATCTGTGTATTTTATGGAATTGGACAACAGGTTATTTAGGATTTTCTCCAGCTTATCGGCATCCACAAAAACGAATGGATCTTTCAGGTCCTGCTCCAAGGTAAGCTCCAGTGATTTATATGCAGCAATGTCCTTGAAATTATCCACAATGCCAGCAACAAATTCGACACCATTTAAACGTGTTATGGCTAATGCGGTCATGCCCAGATCCACCTTGCGAAATGCCTGCAACTGATTTACCAGGTTCAAAAGCTTCTGTGTACTTTTAAAAGCCAACAGGGCATGCTTTTTATTTTGCGGATTTTGAAGGTTCTCCACAAGCTGTTGCAAGGGGTTTAACATAAGAGTTAGCGGCGTTCTGAATTCGTGGGAAATATTCACGAACAATTTTAATTTCTCTTTGTCTAATTCCTTGTTGCGCCGTTCTTCCATGCGTTGAATCACAAATTTCCGGTAACGTACGAAGGCCACCATCAACACCAGAACATACGTTAAATAAGCATACCAGGTTCGCCAAATGGGTGGCAATACTTTTATAAAAAGCCGCCGCGGTGTATCAGTCCATGTTCCTTCACTATGGGTTGCTTTAACCTCAAAAACATACTTTCCGGGTGGAATGTTGGTATACGTAGCTGTACGTTGTTTGCCAACATTGTTCCAGTTTTTTTCAAACCCATTCAGCCGGTATTCATAGTTGATATTCGCTCGTCCACCAAACTCCAAAGCGGCAAATTCCAAAGAAAATATCCTGTCCTTATAGCCCAGCACCAGGGTATCTGTGATTAAAATGGATTTCGAAAGTAATCCATCATCTTTCACGCTCACGCTCTTGTTGTTCACCTTTACATCCACAATTCGCACTGTGATGTTCTGCTGTTCTTCTACAATTCGCGATGGATCAAA
>JAUIMD010000139.1 GCA_030433225.1 Bacteroidia bacterium | reverse complement strand
CTGCCCGAAAACTGGAGGGTAAGCGACCGGTGTAGTTGCAGCCGATGTGCTACCCATAATTCCAGTCCCTTATGTGCTGTTTTCCCTGCATTGATGCTCATAAATTCATCTTCGCTTAAGCGTTTGGTAACGAGCATGTTGTTTGCGGAAGAAGCGTAAAGGCTCAGGTCGTATTGCCACAGGGTTTTCCCCAGGTTGCCGCGCAAGCCCAGCTCGTAGGTTAGGCCTTTTTCGGGCGCTAAATCGGTATTAATGTTGCCCTCCGGCAGCAAGGCTTCTTCGACCGACGGCAGGCTGAATCCGTGCCGTATGCCCGCATAAAGGGTGTTGTACGGATGCAAACGATAGGTAATACCAACGCGTGGCGAAAGAATGGGGGTACCGGTAAATTTTCCCGAATAGTCGGTAGAGTCATCGGTAAATGTATCGTGTACCCGGTAAGCCCATTGCGTGAGGCTCAGTCCTGCATCGGCACTTAGGTGAGGAGCAATACGCCAGTTCCCCAATAAAAACAGCGTACCGGTGTGCCGGTTTTCCCGATTGTCCGAAAACAGATCTCCCTGCCCGTCAGTTTCGGTTTCATAGAGTTTCCAGGCGTATTTTTCCAATTGGTATTCCAACCCGCCAATAACTTCAAGCTGTGCGGTTTTCCAGGTAAGTCGCTGCCGCAATGCAAAACGGTTTGAGGCATCGTCCAGCACATTAAAGGGCCTGCGTTCGTAACCATTGTACAAATTTCCGGATAGCGAAAGGGTATTGGTCAATCGGGTTCCCAGGGGCGATTCGAGGGTGAGCCCGCCTAAGGATTTCCGGTATGCTTCATATCCTTTTACTGCCAGCCAGTTTGGGGCGGCTGCTTCGGGGGTGTTTTCAAACATGCTCTGGTTCAGCGAACTGGGAATTTGCCCGTATAGGTTTGTATGGATAAAAAGAAATGTGAGGCGCGACTGCCCAATGCGTGTACCCGATTTTAGCATTACATTGCTACGCCGGTATTGGTTGTTTTGCCGAAAACCATCGGTTTGCGTATGCGCATAAAAAGCCTGCAGGTACGACTCGTTTTGTTGGTGTCCCAGCGAAACCGCATTTCTGAACATCCCAAATGATCCAATTGCTGAGTGTACGAATCCCTCCGTACCCATTTTATTCAGCGTATCGGAGTATAAGCGCAGGGTTCCACCTAAACCGGCTCCATAAAGGGCTGAGGTGGCACCTTTCATTATTTCGGCACCGGCAAGCATCAGCGGATCCAGATCCTCAAACGTGGTTACCCCTTCGCCGTTGGTAAGCGGAATTTCATCAAGGTAAGCCTTAATGCGGTTGGTGCCGTACGAGGCCCGTGATCCGATGCCCCGAATAACGAGTTTGTTGGTGCCATACGTACCTTGCTGCATAAAAACACCGGGAACGTGCGTTAAAAAACCGGCACTGGTAACCGCTCCCTGGTTACGTATGGTTTGCTGTGTTATCTGGTGGAATCCCCCACTTACCTCGGCATAGCGACGGGTAATGAGGGGTGCACTTACCTGTACTTCATGAAGGGGCAGAGGGGAGGGGTGCAGGTAAACAGTTTGGGTTTTAGTTTGAGGCCACATGGTGAAGGATAACGGCATGTAACCTAATCTTTTCAGGTGTACGTGTACGGAATCAGAAATGGAAATTGTTCCCCCGCCTGTTGAATCGGTGTAGGAATATAGGGTATCCTGATTGCTTTCCGCTTGTACGGTTGTACCGGGTAAGGCAAGGCCGGTTTCAGCATCCACCACACGCACATGAACCTGAGCATATCCATTAAGTGGAGTAAAGCAGGCAAGCAAAAGCAAGCAGGCTCCTGCCCAAAAGCGTTTAAAGGCTTTGTTATGCGGATGGGGATGCACGCCTGATGATCAATTAATTTACCGGGTAAAGTTTTAAGATTTTTCCCGGTTTTTCAATGGCCACATAAATGTATCCGTCAGGGCTTACTTTTACATTGCGCACCCGCCCAATTTCGGGTAGTAGTTTTTCGGTATGTACCACTTTATTGCCTTCCAGTTCCACCCGTTCCAGGTACCTGAAACTCAGGGAACCCAGCAGCAGGTTATTTTCCCACCCTTTGTAGCGATTGCCGGTAACAAAGGTCATGCCGCACGGTGCTATGGAAGGGTCGTAGTAATGGATGGGTTGTTCCATCCCATCTTTCGCCGTAAGATCTGTAAAGGTTGTACCGTTGTAATTGATGCCATACGAAATTACCGGCCATCCGTAATTGAGCCCTGGCTGAATACGGTTAATTTCATCGCCCCCTCTGGGCCCGTGCTCACTTTCCCAAAGCTCACCGGTAATCGGGTGTATGGCAGTCCCCTGTGGGTTACGGTGCCCATAGCTATAAATGGAGGGCATGGCATTTTCTTCGTGAACAAAAGGGTTATCGGCAGGAATTTTTCCATCGTCCATAATGCGGTGAATTTTGCCGCAATGGTTGGTGAGGGTTTGTGGGTTTACATCGCGCTGGCCCCGGTCTCCCACGCCAAAAAACACATGTCCCTTGTCGTCAAAAGCCAGTTTGCTGCCCCAATGCTGGCCTTTGGAAGAGTAGGGTTGTGCTACGAAAATATCTTCCAGTTGGGTAAGGGTGTTTCCGTCAAGTTTGGCCCGGCAAACAGCTGTGCTACCCTCGCGTTTTCCGTTGGGGGCGGCTTTGGAGTAGGTCATGTATATCCATCCGTTTTTCTCGTAATCGGGGTGCAGGGCAATGTCCATCAAGCCACCCTGTCCATACGAAATTACATTGGGCAAGCCGGATATCGGTTCCGATAAGGTTCCGTTCGAAAACCGGAAAAGCTTTCCGCTTCGCTCCGTTATTAACAGGTCGCCATTGGGTAAAAAGGTGAGGCCCCAGGGAATGTCCAGGCCATCTACAATGGTATCCACCCGAAAGTTAACTTTTTCTGAAACATTTATTTCCGGGCCTGAAACCGGAACGAAGTGGTTGCCTTCCTTAGCCCTGGCGAGAATAAAGTCGGCCATTTCGCTAATTTCCTGTGTGGATAAAAGCTGCTCAAACGGCACCATCCCCAGGTCTAATTGTCCGTAAGTTATGCTGTGTATCAGGTTCGGTTTTTGATTGCCAAACATCCACTCGCGGTTTATAAACGATTCCTGATGTATGCCATGGCAGCTGGCACACAGTTTTGCATAGTTTTCCGGTGCTGTACCAAAGGAGGTGGCATCTTCGTTTTCATTCTCGTCGCACCACAGTACAAATCCACCCAAGGTAAAAATGGCCAGCAGCGAAAAAAATCCCAGTTTATAGCGTCCCATATGCAAGAAGTTTCATGTTAGATGTAGCCATAACAGCCATGTAGCAACGATTGTTTTTTAACGCGGCACAATACCAGGCTAACCTATTTTAGAAGAAGTGTTTAGGATGACATGTGAAATGAGGCCGTGCGCGATGGACGGATGGGCAAAAGAAGATGAGTGCTTGAAAATAAATTTGTTAAATGTGCCGGGCATAGGTTTGGTATTCCATGAAAAAATGCGTTATTTTGCGCTCGATTTTAAAACAAGATATAATGTATTTAACGAAAGAGACAAAAGAAGAAATCTTCGCTAAGCACGGAAAGTCTAACTCTGACACTGGTAGCTCTGAAGGCCAGATAGCATTGTTTTCATACCGTATTAGCCACTTGACCGGTCACCTGAAACAAAATCCTAAAGATTTTGCTACTGAGCGGTCGTTGAAGATATTGGTAGGTAAACGTCGTCGTTTACTCGATTATTTAAAGCACAAGGATATCGAAAGATACCGTGCCATTATTAAAGAATTGGGTATTCGTCGTTAATACGCCTGAACGCTTAAAGAACCGTACTGTTTCAGTGCGGTTTTTTTATGCCCGAAAATGGCCGGAAGTGGCCTGAGTGAACGTTTTCAAGTTTTTTTGTTGGGGAAATTGAACCGGGAACAGACTAAATTTTAACTATATTCGTTTTGTTTAAAAATTACAAGTTTATGATGCGAACAGTTGTGCTTTTTTTAGGGTGGATTTTTGTTGTACATGCCATTGCCCAAAAAGGAACCAATACTTACGAATTTTTGAACCTGCCCAATTCGGCCCGGGTTGGTGCCCTTGGAGGTGCCAATATTTCGCTGAACGATGCGGACCCGAACATTGCCTATACCAACCCGGCTCTCTTGTCCGATACGTTGGACAACCAGTTGGCCGTAAACTACATCAATTACTTTTCTGACATCAATTTTGGTTTTTCCTCTTTTGTGAAGGATTTTGACAAGGTGGGTACCTTTGGTGTTGGAATTCAGTTTATTGATTACGGGGAGTTTGAATATGCCGATAACTCGGGTTTTTTTGATGGAAGTACCTTTGGCGCCAAAGAATATGCCATTAATCTTTCGTACGGTAGACCGCTCTATAAAAACATAAGTGTAGGGGCAAATCTTAAGCAGGTAATTTCCGTATTCGAAAAATACCAGTCGTACGGTATTGTGACGGATTTAGGTCTGCACTATTACAGTCCGGCAGCAGGCTTTTCGGGTGGTTTGGTAGTAAGGAACATGGGAACACAGCTTACCACCTACACCGACAATAATTATGAGCAAATGCCATTTGAAATTATGTTGGGATTTTCGCAGAAACTGATGCATGCCCCATTTCGGTTCTCGGTTACGGCACGTCACCTGCAGGATTTTGACCTGACGTATACGGTGCCCGGTAGTGAAACCAGCGATGGGTTTGGACAAGAAGCCAAAGAGCCCGGTTTTGGCAATAAAGTATTGCGGCACATGGTGGTAGGTGTTGAGTTTTTGCCCTTTAAAAATTTTTATGTGGCTGCAGGATACAATGCCATGCGCCGATTTGAACTGGCCGTCGACGATCGAAAATCCACCGTGGGATGGTCATGGGGATTCGGGGTGAAAATTTACAAGTTTAACGTAAGTTACGGATCTGCCCGCTACCACCTGGCAGCTACTTCCAACCATTTTTCCATTAGCACCAACCTTTCGGCCTTTTAAAAAGGCTATACAAGGCAAGAGGCTCCAATATGACCTTACCCGGTTTTCGTACAAAATAAAAACGCCGACATCACTGCCGGCGTTTTCTATTCTATCGTGTTTACGGGAGTTACAATTCCCAACCAAAACCTGAGGTAAATACATAATCCACTTCCGACGAACCGGCTGCCGGTTGGTTATCGTAGTTAACTGTGGTCCCCAGTTTAATGTAAAAATCGCGGGGCAAATCGTATTTTAAATCAAATTTAAAATCCACACGCATCCTGCCGCTTTCGGTTAAGCTGGGGTAGGCAGTGGCATTGGTCAGCAGGTTCAGGTCACCAATATCGTACAGGTTAAGTTCTGTTCCCACAAAGGCTTCACCGCTTCTGCGCGAAGGTTCATCGGAGAGGTACACTTCGTTGGTGTAGGCAGCTCCGGCCGAAACCCCCCAATACGAGTGGTTCGTACGTAACAAATAATATCCTAAACCCAGCTTGGCAGTGCTTCGCAAATCAAGTTGCTGTTCGGTATTCGATAAAAAGGTGTATTGGCCTAGCAGGTTCCAGCCTTTGGGTAAAAAGTAAGTGTACCCAACGCTTCCATCGGTTCGGCGTATGGTTTCAACACTGTCTTGCGAGGATATAACCGAGTTTACCGAACCGTCCAGCGACCATTTATCAGTAAGGTAGCCTACATAACCGCGCACGTTAAATTGCTGCAGGTTTTGGGCTTTTGTAAAACTGTAACCCACATCAATGTTGGCCGACATTTTGCTCCAAAAATCTTTTTCAACCGACTTTACGTACACAATTTCTTCAGGACTAACAATTTCAACTTCTTCGCCGTTGGTAATTTTTATTTTTCCATCTCCGGCCGATTCAAAGCTACCTGTCAATCTGCGCCCGCTGCTAAGTGTAAAAAAGAAGTAA
>JAUIMD010000138.1 GCA_030433225.1 Bacteroidia bacterium | reverse complement strand
AACACCCTCCGCGCGCTACTTTTTTTGTCCCTGAGGATGGTCCCAATGGGTTATCTTCGGAGCTTTTTTTATAGTACGTTTCACTGTACCAATCGCTGCACCACTCCAATACATTTCCACTCATGTCATAAATACCCAGTTCGTTTGGTGCTTTTTGCCCTACCATATGAGCTTTGCCGTCAGAATTTGATTTTCCCCAGCCTACTTTATAAAAGAAGCCTGAGCCTGCATATTCTGTATTTTCGGCTTTTGCACCACCACGGGCAGCAAACTCCCATTCTGCTTCAGTTGGAAGCCGTCCTCCGGCCCATTCGCAAAATTCAGTTGCCCCATACCAGGTAACACCTACCACAGGATAATATCCTTTCCCTTTTTTACTCAGGAAACGGCCATCTATGTATTCAATGCCGACACCATCAAGCGATAGATCGAACATTTTATGTCCGCGATACTCCCCATTTTCAGGACACTTTACCTGATTTAAAAAGGCACAGTATTGATCGTTTGTTACTTCGTATTTGCTGATGTTAAACGAATTTATCTGTACATCGTGACGTGGTTTTTCATCGGGGCTGCTTTTTTTAGCGCCCATTTTATAGGTACCACCGTTTACTTGCACCATTTCCATGGCTTCAATTACCAGGGCTGTTGATTGAAAGGTTGGAGACGGGGCAGGTGACGGCTCTGGAGATAAGCCTTCTTCCTCCTCGGGCTGCGGCATTTCGTCCACCATTTCCTCCATCACTTCTTCCTCTATTGCAGCCTGATCCATTGCAGGTGTAGCCCCGGAAGTAATGCTTGGTTTTTCCTCCACCCTAATGGTGGCAAAAGTTTTGGGTACGGCTGATGCGGCCAACACCTTTTTATGATCTCTGGCCCACACGCTTTTATCGGTAATTTCATTACTTACCAGGTTTACAAATATGTGTGTCATGCGGTTTTCAAATATTTCCACGGTATCCTGCAACAACTTATCGTTCCACAGGTATTGAATCACATACTTTCCTTTTTGCACGTTAGAAGCATACCATTGGTCATCCGACTTTAGGCTTTCCACCTCCAGCTCAGGCATACGAATGGTCATTTCTACCGGCACCGACTGCACCTTAAGGTTTCCCGTTTTAACGGTTTGGGGAACCACCGCAGCCACTGTTTTAGCGGTTGGCGTGCCTTTTTGTGCAATGCTTACCTGGGGTACAAAGGGAGATGCGTAATACGTAAATACCTCGCCATCATTCAGGCTTACTTCACCGCTTTGTAATACGTGTCCTTCTTTATTGAGGGCAACCTTATGTTTTCCGGCGGTTAATCCCTCTAAAATATAACCTCCAACCTGATGGTTTGTAAGGCCTTGTTTTTCTCCGTCCAGCAGCACTTCAACACCGGGCTCGCACACGATTTGAATGTAGCTGCTTTGGCATAATGCTGAATAGGTAAAATTCAGCACTATAATTAAGGTGGTTGCGATTGTTTTCATAACTGTATTGTTTTGTGTTTGGGTTAAATGCACCCCATTAGCTTGTTTGGCGCATTTTACTATCGAATGGGTTTACATACACGAAACCCCATTTCCATATCATTTACTTTTGCGGCAAGCGTTGCCCGATTGGTAACGCGGCATATATCGGCCATACTGAAGAAACTACCGCCCCGGATCACCTTTTCGGCTCCTTCTTCAGGTCCGGGTGGGTTTAAAACCGGGCTTTTTTCGTAATAATCCTTATCATACCAATCATTACACCATTCCCATACATTTCCGCTCATATCAAAAATACCCAATTCATTTGCCTGCTTACGGCCTACTTCGCGAGGGCTCTGCTTCGACACCAGATCGTACCAGCCAATGCGGCTCACACTGCGATCGCCAGCATATTTATAACCGCTACTCTGATTTCCTCCCCGGGCTGCAAATTCCCATTCCGCTTCATAGGGCAAACGGCCTCCAAGCCAGGTACAGTAGGCATCTGCGCCGTACCAATTCACATAAGAAACGGGAAAATTCTCTTTTCCTTCGGCGGGCACAAACTGTCCATACTCGTATTTTATCTCCGCATCTCTGCTTTTAATATCAAGGTACTCCTGTCCGTTATAAGAGGCATCTTCATCTGCACCTATTTCGTTTAAAAAAACACAGTATTGAGCATTGGTTACCTCATATTTGCTCATATAGAAACTGCCTAATTTGACAGCATGTATGGGCTGTTCGTCTTTTTCAAATTCGCCGGATCCCATCTTAAATTCGCCCCCTTCAACCAACACCATTTCCACCCCTTTCAGGTCCATTTCTGGCGCAAGGCCTGAAAGTTGTGATGCCCCGGGACGATTTTCTGCCTCTGCAGGTAGTGCAGGAGCGCTCTCGGCAGGTACAGGTGCGGCACTTGTTTTTACGGGTGCAACGCTAATAGCAGCCTTCTCCGTATCTACTTCCGGTTGTTCCTTCTTAACTACTGATTTTTGTTCCTGCGTACGGTCTTCAACCGACAACTTCAGCATATCAACAAAAACAAACGTTTCAGCATAAGGACTAATAGTCAGGGTATCCTTTAATTCGTATCCCCGCCAGCTATAGGTAACCGGATACGATCCGGCCACTACCTCATTAGCCAGCCACTTATCATCTGTTTTCTGGCTGGTAATTCCAGCTCCGGGAATACTGATTTGAATTTGCACAGGAAGGGATTGAATTTTAAGGGAGCCGGTTTTCACCTGCATGTCCAACATTTTTTTATATACTTCAGCGGATTGGTTTTTATTCCCGCTTTGTGCGATAGAAATTTTGGGAGCAAATGGTTTGGAGGTGTACACATGCACATCTCCATAATTCAACTTTACATTTCCCAATTGAGGGATGCAGTCTTCTTTAACCAACTTTACGGCGTATTCACCTGCCTGCAGGCCTTCCACAATAAAACCACCTAAATCGGCATTGGTAACACCTTTAAATTTACCATCAATAAAAACCTTAATATCAGGCTCCGATACAATTTGAATGTAACTTTGCGCGATGGAAGTTGCGAAGATTCCAAAGGCAAATATTACCAGGCTTAGCGTTCTCATTTTATCAACATTTTAATTTAACATCACGTATCAGATACGCGATATTCAATTTATATTAACACAGAAAAAACCACAAAAACCAACCATAAAAGTCAACAATACAACCTCTTAAAGAGATACAGTTGATTTTTGCACACATATATAATCAACACAAATATAACACTATATTTATATTTATGTTAACTTAATGCTAATAATTGTTGATTTTAACACAATTAGCTTCACATTTTAACATTTAGTTGAAATTAAAATACGGATGAATTATGCCACCTGTTCGGTTAGCTTACCATACGATCATTCCATCGGGTACACGAATAAGAATAGAATGAATTCCGGATAGCGCTTAGCTATGCCCATTGGAAAATGCATTACGTTAATGAAAAAGGCACAATACTACAGTAAGGTAACGCATTAAAGCTATGTAAAGGGAAGTAGATATTTGGAAAGAATGAATAAAAAAACAGGGGAGATGATGGCTCATCCCCCCTGCCCTATTAACCTAAACCTAAACCTTATGAAAAAGCTTGCGTTCTTTGAGTACCGAATCAAAGAACACTACAAATATACACCTTAACAGTGTTAACTGCGATTAAGCCAATATAAATAATGTTAAGTGTGCAGCACACAACTATTGCATATCAAAACCAGCCATATACCCCTCTATACCAGACACTTTCAACATTCTACATTTTGCATTATTCCCTGTTAGGTATGTCGACTGCACCTTCTTAAATCCTTTGGAATTTCTACAAAGCCTACCTTTACCGGCTACCCGGCAAATTGTTGGAAAAATAAATAATTGCCGGTTACAAATTGAATTCCTCCCCTTCAACTTGTATATTTGAACCTTAAAAAGCGCGTGCTCACATTTCTCAACGATTTAAATAAAATACAACACGAGGCGGTAACGCACACAAGCGGCCCATCATTAGTTATTGCCGGTGCCGGGTCAGGTAAAACCCGGGTTTTAACCTATAAAATCGCCTACCTGCTAGAAAACGGCTATGCCCCTTCTTCCATATTAGCACTAACTTTTACCAACAAGGCGGCCAGGGAAATGAAAGAACGCATTACCCTGTTAACCGGACCACATTTGGCCCGCTATCTTTGGATGGGCACTTTTCATTCTATTTTTTCAAGGATATTACGCCAGGAAAGTGATAAACTCGGATTTCCTTCGGCCTTTACCATTTACGATACTACCGATTCCAAATCCCTTTTAAAGGCAATTGTAAAAGATTTAAAACTGGATGACAAAACCTACAAACCCGGCATGTTGCTTTCGCGCATTTCGATGGCCAAAAACAGCCTGATTTTGCCCAAAGCGTATGCAGAAAACCCGGCATTTACCGAGTACGACAGGTTTAATAAAGTTCCGCTTTTAAAAGACATTTATCTTATTTATATGAACAGGTGCCGCAATGCCGGAGCCATGGACTTTGACGATTTGCTATTATACACCAACCTGTTGTTTAAAAACCACCAGGATGTACTGGAGAAATACCAGCAGCAGTTTCGATATGTTTTGGTGGATGAGTACCAGGACACCAACCTGTCGCAAAACCTGATAACGCGTAAATTAGCAGAAAAACACAACAACGTATGTGTGGTTGGCGACGATGCACAAAGCATTTATTCGTTCAGGGGCGCAAAACTGGATAACATCCTTAAATTTCCTACCGACTTTAAAAATTGCAAGGTATTTAAGCTGGAGCAAAACTACCGTTCCACCCAAACCATTGTTAACGTAGCAAATGCCCTGATTAACAAAAACAAGGAGCAATTTAAAAAACAGAACTTTTCTGAAAAGCAGGAGGGAAATAAAATCAAGGTACTCGGGGCATATTCTGACATGGAAGAGGGCTATGCAACGGCCAGTGCCATACACGAAATGCACTTGACCGAGCACTACAGGTTTAATGAATTTGCCATTTTATACCGAACCAATGCCCAATCGAGGGTAATGGAAGAAGCGTTGAGAAAACGCAACATTCCTTATAAAATATACGGAGGCCTGTCGTTTTACGATCGCAAAGAAATAAAAGACATTATTGCCTATTTTCGCCTCATTAACAACACTGCCGATGATGAAGCATTTAAACGCATCATTAATTACCCGGCCAGGGGCATTGGCAAAACCACGCTCGATAAACTATATGAGGCCGCCCTACAAAACGAAAAACCCTTGTGGGAAATTGCCAAATCTCCTCTTGCGCACCAGGTAAATATCAATAAAGGCACACAATCAAAAATAAATTCGTTTGTAGAGTTGGTACAATCCTACCAGCAAAACCTGGTAACGTTAAACGCCTATGACATTGCCTATGATATCATCCACAGCTCGGGTATTTATACGGAATTTAAGGGTGACACATCCGTAGAGTCCATTAGCAAAAAAGAAAACATCGATGAACTTTTAAATGCCCTGAAAGATTTTACCGAAACCCGCAAAGAACAGGATGAGTCCTCCACCCTTACTGATTTTTTGCAGGAAGTGGCTCTTATAACGGATAAAGACACGGAGAAAGAAGAAGACAAAAACAAGGTTACGCTTATGACCGTGCACGCCAGCAAGGGGCTGGAATATAAAAACGTGTTTATTGTGGGTATGGAAGAAGACCTGTTTCCCTCGCCCCGGTCCGTTGATAGCACGAAGGACCTGGAAGAGGAGCGCCGCCTATTTTATGTTGCCATTACGCGCGCAGAAGAAAACTGTATCATTTCATTTGCCAAGTCACGCTTTAAATATGGGGCTCCTACGTTTTGTCGCCCCAGTCGTTTTATTCGTGATTTGGATCCCCAATATGTGCGCCTTACGGGCTCGGAAACCAGAGATGCTGCCAACCTGTTTAAAGAAAAAGCCGCAGAGGGGTTGCAGCAGC
>JAUIMD010000137.1 GCA_030433225.1 Bacteroidia bacterium | reverse complement strand
ATCGTCCAAAATAAGGGCTTCCACCGAGGGGTTAATGTCCGAATACAAAAAGGTAATGACCTTTAAGGTGCTGTTGTACATGGAAGGAGAGTTGAATAACCTCAAGCTGCGTTTCGACATTTCTACTGAAACGGGCGATGCCATTGTTTCATCAACACTGGCACAATTGTCTGAAAAAGAACGGAACGTAAATGCACTGAACCTGTTGGTACGGGGCACTTTTGTGTTGAGCCTGCAAGGGGCGGGAGCCGGTGCCACCACAACGGCACAGGCACAAATCGACAAAATTTATGCCGATGGATTAAACAGCCTGGTGTCGGACAATATCAAGTTTGTTGACCTGCATTTTGATGTGCAGAGCTTTGAGGATTATGGCGAGGATGGGGGACAGGTTTTCCGCCGAAATTATTATTATGAAGTGGGAAAAAGCTTTTTTAATGAGCGGGCCCGTGTAAATTATAAAGGGCGGCTCGAAATGATGGATAACGGTGACTTTGAAAACACAAACAGCACCTTTGTGCAAAACCAGTTGGAGGTAGAATTTAAGCTAAACAAAGAAGGGAACCTTCGGGCAGTGTTTTTCAGAAAAGATCAGTACGAAGGGCTGTTGGAAGGCCAGGTAATAGAAACCGGTGGTGGCTTCAGGCTTACCAACAGTTTTTATTCCATAAAAGATATTTTTGTAAACGAAGACAATAAACGGGCAAAAGCTTACCGTGATCAACGCTTAAAAAATGAAAAGTAGGCTAACAGGGTTAACTAAAAAAAATTGTGAGAAACGGGCTTTGCAGTTCTTTTTTTCACTAGGGGTAAGCCTTAGGTTTATTACCCGGTGGGGAGTGCCTGTTTTATTGCTTTTGGTTTTTGCAGAGTGCTCCAATACGCGTTTTCTGGCCGAAGATGAAACCTTATACACCTACACCTGGTACCGCGCAAAAGGGCTGGATAAGGTAAGATTAAAGCCTTTGAAAATGTACGAAATGTATTCGGCCGGAAACGTAAAAACCAATAGTGCATCCATTATACTACCCCGTACAGAACTCACTATATACAATTACTGGAACAACGATAAAGACAGCGGGCTGGTGCATTATGTGCGTGAAAAACTGGGGCGGCCACCGGTGCTGCTTAAAGATGCCGACCCGGATTTTCGCATCAAAGTGATGGAACAACGCCTGACTGATATGGGGCATTTTGACAGCAATGTAAGCTACGATTTGAACTACCACGGCAAAAATCAAAAAAAAGTTAGCGCCCGCTACACGGTTAATTTTAAATCGGCTTATACGTTTAACACACTCACATACATTCCTAAACACACGCCTATGGATACCCTGATTAATGGGGCATTAGCCGGTAGTTTTATCCAGCAGGGTGACGATTATTGGGTGGATGTTTTGTCGCAGGAGCGCGAGCGTTTGGCGGGTGTACTTAAAAACAAAGGGTATTACTATTTTAATTCCAACCTGTTATTGTTTCATGCCGATACCACTGTAGGCAACAAGCAGGTGGATTTAGCCCTGGTGCTTAAAGACAATGCACCGGAACGGGCCTTTACACCCTATTTTCTTAAAGACATTCAGGTGCAGGTGGCGCCCGTAAACCCGGCAGAGGGGAAGCAACAAACGACGGAATCCACCCGGGTAAAGGGCATTCATTATACCAGTTTCGGAAGCCCGTATGTACCCAAACGTGTGGTGGCCGGTGTATCGTTAAGCCCTGATAGCCTTTACAACCTCACCGATCATTTAAATACGTTGAGGTATTTACAGGGAATGGGTACGTTTCGGTCGGTAGAGCTTTCGTATAGTCAGGTCGACAGCTCCAGCAATGCCCTGGTGGCCAACCTGAGGTTAACGCCATTAAAGCCCATAACCACAAAACTTGAGGTTAACTTTGCCACCAAAAGCAACGATTTTATGGGGCCCGCCGCCATTGCGTCCATCGGGCACAACAACATTTTCAGGGGAGGCGAAAAACTGGTGTTGCAGTTGGATGGAGGCTTTGAATGGCAGAAAAGCGCCAAGCGGCAGGAGTACCAGCTGGGATTCAATTCCTACGAAATTGGTTCTCAGCTAAAACTAACTTTCCCGCGGTTTTTGCTGCCTTTTAAAGTGCACAATGAATCGCCTCGATACGTGCCAAAAACCAGTTTTAGCCTGGGGTATCGTACGCAAAAGCGGGTGCGGTATTACTCTATGAACCTGTCGCAAATTAAGTACGATTACCTGTGGAAGACTACGCCAAAAAGGGAATACAAGCTGGAGCCATTGGCCATAGACTACTTGCACCTTACCGAAACATCCGAAGAATTTGAAGACTTTTTGTTGCAGTATCCGCAGGTGGCACAGAGTTTTGCCGAGCAGTTTATTCTGGGGTCCACCTTTAGCTATACATACACCAATAATGCCGGAAAATACAATGCCCATCAGGTGTATTACAATGGCCTGGTGGATGTGGCAGGGAACACCCTCAATGCGCTTTATACGATGCTTGGCGAAAAAGAACCGGATAGCTCAGAACCCTCTAAAATATGGGGGGTACCTTTTGCGCAGTATGCCAAACTTACCAACGATTTTCGCTACTACCACAGCTTTAGTAAAAACAAACAGCTGGCTGCAAGGCTTTTGGCAGGGGTGGGGGTGCCCTACGGAAATGCTTCGGTATTGCCCTATGTAAAACAATTCTTTGCGGGTGGAAGTCAGGATATTCGTGCCTTTTATGCCCGCACCATTGGTCCCGGAAGTTACCGGTCTGCGGATGTTTCCGATACGTATTTTCTGGATCAGTCCGGGGAGATTAAATTGATGGCCAACCTGGAATACCGCTTCCCCATCACCTACCGACTGAATGGAGCCGTATTTACCGATGCAGGTAACGTGTGGTTGATAAACGATGATCCCACTCGGCCGGGCGGTAAATTCGGGTGGAATTCGTTTTTAAACGATGTGGCCATTGGTAGCGGTTTTGGTATTCGGGCCGACATCACCTATTTTATTATTCGGCTGGATGCGGCAGTACCGGTACGCAAACCGTATGACGTGGAAGGCGGACGGTGGATTTTTAACAACAGCTCTTTTTTCGGAGATTTTATTTTGTCATTAGCCGTTGGGTATCCGTTCTGATGCTATTTCTTCCAGTTCTCAATTTTATGCCCCTTTATGGCATAATACATGATAAATCCATACAAAGGAATAAGTACCACAAAAGCGGCCTGCGCATCGTATACATCTGATAGTTTTCCCCATACCAAAGGTAAAATGGCTCCACCGGAAATGGCCATGATTAACAACGCAGACCCTGTGCTTATAAATTTACCTAAGCCCCTAACGGCCAACGGCCATATGGCAGGCCAAACCAACGCGTTGGCAAGCCCCAGTAATGCTACAAAAATAACCGACGTAATGCCTCCACTAATGAGAATGCCGATGGAAAAAACCACACCCGAAATCCCGGAATACAGCAGGGCTTTTTGTTGATGGATGTATTTGGGAATGAGGAGAATTCCAACAATGTAACCTACCACCATAAAAACTAAGGTGTAGGAAGTGAACTTTTTAGCCGTATCCATTTCAATGCCCAATGACAGGCCGTAGCGGATAATGGTGTCGCCGGCAATAACTTCGGCACCAACGTAAAAAAACAAAGCAAGAGCCCCCAAAACCAAATGTGGAAATTGCAGGATGTGTGTTTTTTCGGAGGTTTCGTTCTTAGCCTGTTCAGCGCTTTTTTCTTCTTTCACTACCGGAAGCGGAGAAAGATTGATGCCTATGCCCAATAAAAACAAAGCTACTGTCATTACCAGATACGGATTAATTACCCTGCGTGCCAGCTCGTCTAGGGTGAGGGTTCGGGTGGTTTCATCCATGTGGGCGAGGTTGGCTATCAGGGCATCGCCATCGTGCAATATGAAATAGGCCAAAACCAAAGGTGCTAACGCTCCTGCGGCCTTGTTGCAAATGCCTAAAATGCTTATTCGTCGCGCAGCACTTTCTTCCGGCCCCAAAATGGTGATATACGGATTGGCGGCAGTTTGCAACACCGCTAGCCCGGTGCCCACCACAAACAAACCCGCCAAAAAAACGCCGTATGTGCGTACTATGGCCGCAGGTACAAAAATGGCCGTGCCCAGGGCCATTATCCAAAGGCCGTACATCATCCCCTTTTTAAAGCCCGTTTTGTTCAGTAACCAGGCCGAAGGTAATGCCATTAGCGTATAGGAAATGTAAAAAACAAAGGCTACAAACAAGGCTTGAAAATCCGTTAGTTCGCAGGCAATTTTCAGGTAAGGAATTAAAATTCCATTTAACCATGTGATGAACCCGAAAATAAAAAATAAGCCGCCAATAATGAGAATGGGGAGAAAGGAGCTTTTGGTACCGTTCGTTTTTGCCATGCGATGGGTTTGATTTTTTGTGCCGTTAAGTATACTTATTTTATTCCAAATTCCTTTCGGTATTTAGCCGGAGAAAGACCTGTTGTTTTGCTGAAAATACGGGTGAAATGGTAGCGATTAGCAAACCCGGTAGCCTGAGCAACCTCATCAATGGTATTGTTGGTGTGGTGCAGCAATACGCAGGCAGCATCAACCCGTTTCTTTTTAACATAACGTTGCGGCGAAAGGCCTACTTCCTCGGTAAATATGCGGGTGAACGCGTTGGTCGACATGTGGCAACATTCGGCCAGTTGGGTATTGCTAAGGTCTCCATCCAGGTTGTTCTCGGTAAAATGGAGTACTTCTAAAATACGGTGATCGCGCGAAAGCGTACTCCAGTTTTTTTCATCAATTTGAATTAACAATTCGGTTATTAATGATTGGATGGCCAGGATGGAGTAAAAGGTGAAATGCGTGGCATCTTTTTGCAAATGATCCATAATAATGTTCAGGTTACGCTGCAAAGGAGCATTCACCTCAAAGGTAAACACCCCCGGCGCCACATTATCGTACGGCATGCCCATGTTAAAATGGATAAATAAATGGGTCACAAAATCGGAGGTCAGTGAATCTGTATCCAGGTCTGATTGGCCTATTCTGCCGCCATCCATGGCAAATCCGTTGTCGGGCATTACATGATTGAACAAACGTGTTGAATAGGAAGTGTTGGGTGCAATAATGTAAATGTGCGATGGGAGCAAGGCTATTTCCTTTCCGTTACAGGTTAAAAACGCTCCCTTTTTTGTGTTGTAATATACACGCCAGTATGGGTAGGAAAGCTCACGAAATTCCCAGTTTTTAAGCCACCAGAACCGGCAACACAGCAGTTGAATCTGGTATTTAGGAAACCATTGCAACACGTCCGAGGGGTCGCCCTGGTCAGGAAGTTTGGTTAATTTACTCATGCCACCTGTTTAAAACAGATACAAAAGTAGCTAAAAAGGTGGTGAGGCAATGTAATGGAAACTGCTTTTTTGCTGCGAGGTTTGCCCCTTAAAAACGATGATGTAAACTTACCTGCAGTTGGTTTTTGTGCCAATTGTTGGTGGTTTGGTTCATCATACCGGCCTGTACCCGCAGGTTGTTTTTTAGGGCATACCCCAAGGCTGCATACAGGCGGTTACGGTCGAAATATTCCACTTCCACTCCATTTCCAATGCTTCGTTGGCCGTTTATAAACAGCTCGTTGTACAGGGCAAGGTACACCGTATTTTTACTTAAATCTGTATGGTTTAAAGGGATGTTTAAAAATAGGTTGTAGCGGTACCGGGTGCGAAAGTCCTGGTTTTCGACAAAACGTTGTTCGTACCGGAAACGATGCGTAAAGTATAAGCGTTCACCGACCTTCATCGGCATCAACGCCTCCTGGTAAATCCGGCTTTCGGCTGTGGTGGTGTTATCATCTCCATATTGTCCGGTGGTAATGTTTGCGTAGCCAAGCGTGAGTTTTACACGGGTGTTTTTTGGGGTATACGTTACACCTCCCCGTAGCAATAACTGTTCAAGGTCGCCCATTAAATT
>JAUIMD010000136.1 GCA_030433225.1 Bacteroidia bacterium | reverse complement strand
CGCTCCCGAAATTTGATTTGTACGAATGATTGCTGAACATAAAACGCTGAACGCCACTTTAAAAACATATTTTGGATACGACCAGTTTCGCCCGCAACAAAAAGAAATTGTTGAAACGGTATTACAAAAAAAGGACTGCCTGGTGATTATGCCAACCGGGGGTGGAAAATCCATTTGTTTTCAGCTACCGGCTCTTTTAATGGATGGAGTGACCCTGGTGATTTCACCTTTAATCGCCTTGATGAAAGACCAGGTGGATGGCCTGAAGGCCAATGGGGTAGAGGCAGAATTTTTCAATAGTAGCCAGTCTGAACGGGAACGGGATTCCATTATTGATAAAGTAATTCATCAACAGCTTAGGCTACTGTATGTGGCGCCCGAAAGTCTGGCTGCCCTGGAAAACGTATTGGAAACCAAATACATTAGCTGCATTGCTATTGATGAAGCTCATTGCATATCAGCCTGGGGCCACGATTTTCGTTCGAGTTACCAGCGGTTGGGATTTTTAAAGCGGAAAATGCCGACTGTACCGGTTATTGCCTTAACAGCTACGGCCGATAAAGCCACCCGGCAGGATATTCTTACCCAACTCGAAATACCGCGAGCCCGGTGTTTTATTACTTCTTTCGACCGTAAAAACATACAACTTGAGGTACGTCCCGCCAATGAACGCTTGCGGCAAATTCGCAGTTTTATTTCTCGACAGAACGGTGCCGCCGGAATTGTGTATTGCCTGAGTAGAAAATCTACCGAAAAGCTGGCTGAAAAGTTGAGCGCCGATGGAATTTCCGCCGCAGCGTATCATGCCGGATTGTCCTTTGCGGAGCGCTCCCGTATTCAGGAAGCATTTATTTTTGATAAAATACAGGTGGTTTGTGCCACCATTGCGTTTGGTATGGGCATCGATAAGTCCAACGTTCGGTGGGTGATTCATTACAATATGCCTAAAAACATCGAAGGATATTACCAGGAAATAGGCAGGGCAGGAAGAGATGGTTTGCCGGCAAAAGCACTCCTGTTTCATAGCTTTGCGGATGTTATTCAACTTCGTAATTTTATGGAAGGGGCTTCCAATGAGGAATTTCAGCGGGCCAAGCTCGATCGGATGATGCAGTTTTCAGAGGCTACCTCGTGCCGCAGAAAAATACTGCTGAGTTATTTTGGAGAGCTGTTGCACGAAAACTGTGGCAATTGCGACGTTTGCAAAAATCCTCCTACATTTTTTGATGGTACCATCTACGCTCAAAAAATCTTATCCGTCATAACCCGGGTAAAACAACAAGAGCCTGCCGGTGTAATTATTGATGTGTTGCGCGGCGCTTTTAATGCACGTATTCGTGAAAAGCAGTACCAAACCTTAAAAAGCTATGGCGTAGGAAGGGATATTACCTGGAAGGACTGGCAACACTACATCGTACAATTAATTAACCAGGGCTATTGCGAAATTGCATTCCATCAAAACAATGTGTTATTGCTAACCGAATTTTCCGGGAAAGTGCTGTTTGAGGGGCAAAAAGTGTTTTTAACCCGACCGCTCACCGTGCAGGAAAAGGCGGTAAAACTGAAGAAAACCATTGCGGAACGCCCCATTCAAAATACGCTTTTTGAGCGCCTTCGTAAATTGCGATATGCGATTGCGCAGGAGGAAAACATACCCGCTTACCTGGTTTTTAATGATGCAACGCTTACCGAAATTGAACAGGTACGTCCCATATGTGAAGCAGATTTTATGGAAATTAGCGGGGTAGGGCGACGAAAGCTGGAAGTATATGGGGATCGGTTTATGAACGAGATTATCGCCTTTTTAGAAGAGAAACGCGGGAAGGCCAGGAAGCAGGATACCCACATGAAAACCTACGAATTGTATCAACAAGGGCTTTCGGTTGAGCAGATTTCCGCCAATAGGGCATTGAAACCCTTAACCGTTTTTTCGCACCTTGCGCGCTTATATGCCGAGGGGAAATCTGTTGATTTGTACCGTTTTGTGAGCAGAGAGGAGGTGAGTCGGGTAAGGGAGGCACGCCTGATGTTACAAAACAAAGTGGAGCTGAAACCGTATTTTGAATATTTGAATGAAGAAATAGAATACCCTAAAATAAGGTTAGCACTCACCATTCTGGAAAAAGAAGGTTAATTACCAGGTTTATTAAACCGCTACTAATTTCTGATAACAATGATGGAGAATACCAATACACACCTCATGCAAATTGCCATGGATGCAGCAATACGTGCAGGTAATGCGATATTGAAAGTGTATGCCCAACAAAAGGTGGAGGTGACCCTGAAGCCCGATGAAACACCCGTTACAGTTGCAGATCAGCAGGCGCATGAAATTATTTGTTCCGCATTGCAAGCAACCGGACTTCCTGTTTTGAGCGAAGAAGGTACCGATATTCCTTACGAAGAACGAAGGCATTGGAAACGGTTTTGGCTGGTTGATCCTTTAGATGGAACCAAGGAATTTATAAAACGAAACGATGAGTTTACGGTTAACATCGCGCTTATAGAAAATGGGGTGCCCATTGAAGGGGTAATTTATGTACCCGTAACCCGCGAACTATATTTTACCGGGGATGGAGCGGCATTTAAAACCCTGATAAACGGGGATGGAAGTATGCATACGGTTGTACAGTTACCGGCACATCACATTGAAGATGAATGTTTAATCGGTGTAAGCAGGTCGCACATGAATAAAGAAACCGAAACCTACATTAATAGCTACGAAACGGGAGGAAAACCTTTAAGAATTGTACGTTTAGGAAGTTCGCTTAAGCTGTGCCGAATTGCGGAAGGCACGCTTCATTGCTATCCTAAATTAGGCAAAACCATGGAATGGGATACCGCAGCAGGGCAGGCGATTTTAGCTTATTCCGGTAAAAACGTTTTGAATTTTCACAGTGGTGAACCCCTTCAGTACAATAAACCGGATGTGACCAACCCCTGGTTTATTGTGCAATAGCATGAGGTAGTTAGCAGGCTATACAACATAAAAAAGGGTACTCTGTGTAAGAATACCCTTTTTCTGTATTATGCGATTTGATTATGCGGTTACGGCTGCTTCCTGCATAACAAACTTATGAACGTTGTAAGCACAATCGCGTCCTGAGCGAATGGCACGTACCACAAGGCTGGCACCCAAATGCGAATCACCTGCAGCAAAAACCTTGGCATCAGAAGAAGCAAACTGATCATTTACTTTAATGTTGCCGCGGCCGTCTTTTTCAACACCCAGTTCATTTACCAGGCCTTCATGCACACAACTTAAAAATCCCATGGATAACAGTACCAGTTCACAGTCTATTACGCGGCTGCTTCCGGCTACTTCATTCATAATCCAATTTCCTTTTAAGTCTTTTTTCCACTCTACACTTACTACTTCAGCACCTACCAACTTACCATCTTGGTGGATGAATTTTTTGGTAGCCAGGCTCCATTCACGCTCACAACCTTCCTCATGCGATGAAGAGGTTCTCAGTGTGTTGGGCCAGTAAGGCCACGGGTTGCCAAATGCACGTTTTTCGGGTGGCTTGGGTAAAATTTCAATTTGACGTACGCTTTTGGCTTTTTGACGGATGGAAGTTCCCACACAATCGGAACCGGTATCGCCACCTCCAATTACCAACACGTTTTTGCCTGTGGCTAAAATTCGGTCGGCCTCAGCAATCTCCTGACCGCTGTTTACCTTGTTTTGCTGTGTTAAAAACTCCATGGCAAAGTGTACACCACCATCGTTTCTTCCATCTACCGGAAGGTCGCGGGGTTTCATTGCACCAATGGCCAATACCACGGCGTCAAATTCTTTCATAATGTCGGCACCTTTTACATCCGTACCTACTTCTGTACTGGTTTTAAAAACGATGCCTTCTTCGGTAAGTATTTGAACACGACGTTCAACAATTTTCTTACTTAATTTAAAATCAGGAATTCCATAACGCAAAAGTCCACCAACAGCATCGTCACGTTCAAAAACCGTTACGTTGTGTCCCCAGGCGTTTAAGCGCTCTGCTGCCGACAGTCCGGCCGGACCACTACCAATAACCGCAATTTTTTTGTCGGTTCTGTTTTTGGGTGGATTGGGTACCACCAGGCCGGCTGCAAACGCCTGCTCAATGGTCGCACATTCGTTTTCACGAATAGTTACGGGAGTTTCATGAATATTTAAAGTACATGATTTTTCGCATGGAGCAGGACACACACGTCCGGTAAACTCCGGAAATGCATTGGTTGAAGTTAATACGGTAAGTGCATCTTTTGCATTGCCTTTATACAATTCATCCTGCCATTCAGGAATTTTACTGGACACCGGACATCCCCAGTGACAAAACGGAACGCCGCAATCCATACATCTGGATGCCTGCAATTTCCGGTCTTTTTCATTCAGCACCTGTTCTACTTCGCTGAAATCTTCTATACGTTCTTGTACTGGCCTGTAACCGGCAACCAGCCGATCAACTTCCATAAAACCTTTTGGATTTGCCATATAATTTATTTTTCGACGGTGTTATCCGCCTAAGAAGTTTAACAATAATTTGGTATAGCTACGTGTACAGATATGTTCCTAATCAATGGAAACATACCTGTACTTCGCTAGTATTTACTCATGATGTGAAGGCGCATCTTCGGCCAAAGCCAATTTGCGTTTTAAATCCTTCAACTTCATTTCTTCCAATACTTTCTTGTATTCGAATGGAATTACCTTCACAAATTTTGGCAGGTATTCTTCCCAGTTTACAAGAATTTCACGGGCGCGCTCACTGTTGGTGTACATCAGGTGTTTGTTAATGTACGACTGCAGTTCTTTGATGTCAGAACGGTCTTCCACCGGTCCTAATTCCACCAAACCTTTATTACAGTAATAATCAAAATTACCTGATTCATCCAATACGTAGGCAATACCACCGCTCATACCTGCTGCAAAGTTTCTACCGGTTTTACCCAGTACAACGGTTCGACCACCGGTCATGTACTCACAACAGTGGTCACCGGCACCTTCAACAACGGCAATGGCACCCGAGTTACGTACACAAAAACGCTCACCGGCTACCCCACGTACGTAGGCTTCACCGCCGGTTGCCCCGTATAAACAGGTGTTTCCGGTTATGATGTTTTCTTCCGGTTTAAAGGTGGATCCTTGTGGGGGAACAATGGTAATTTTTCCACCCGAAAGACCTTTACCCATGTAGTCATTGGTATCGCCCTCTATGCGGAACGAAACTCCTTTTACCAGGAAGGCACCAAAACTTTGACCGGCAGAACCCCAGAAGGTACAATTGATGGTATCGTTTGGTAAGGCTTCTTCGCCATAACGCTTAGAAATTTCACCCGATAACATGGCACCTACGGTACGGTCGGTATTAATGATATTCTTGGCAATCCAAACCGGCTCTTTGCTGCGGATGGAAGGAGATGCCAATGCAATCAGTTCACGATCCAGCACATTCACAATTTTGTGAACCTGCTCGGTGGTTTTATGCAAGTCGTTGTGCTTAGCTTCTTTAGGGAAGTACAGGATAGGTTTTAAATCCACACCTGTAGTTTTCCAGTGGCCTACTTTTTCGTCCACCTCCAGCAAGTCTGTACGTCCAATAACCTCATCCAACCTGCGGAATCCCATGGCAGCCAAGTTTTCACGAACTTCTTCAGCAATAAAGCGGAAGTAGTTCATTACCCACTCCGAGCGTCCGATAAAGCGCTTACGCAACTGACGGTTTTGGGTGGCAATACCGGCCGGACATGTATTCAGGTGACACTTACGCATCATGATACAACCCAGCGTAATCAAACCGGCTGTAGCGAAACCAAATTCTTCGGCTCCCAAACAGGCCATTTTAATTACATCGGTACCGTTTTTCAACTGACCGTCTGTTTGTAAGGTAACACGTCCGCGAAGGTTGTTCATAACCAGCGTTTGCTGTGCTTCTGCCAATCCAAGCTCAACCGGGATACCGGCCGACTTGATGGAACTTTGCGGAGATGCACCTGTTCCACCTTCACCACCTGCAATAATAATCAGGTCGGCATGGGCTTTGGCTACACCAGCAGCAACGGTACCTACACCA
>JAUIMD010000135.1 GCA_030433225.1 Bacteroidia bacterium | reverse complement strand
ATCGGGCATTGAAGTGAGTGCCGTACTTTCTGCCCTTCAGGGGTACATTGGCGGGTACTACGCATCTGATTTTAATCGCTTTGGAAAACAGTACCGTGTTATGGTTCAGTCGGAGGCAGCGTACCGTGGAAATCCGGACGACTTAAACAACATACATATACGCACACAAAATGGCGAAATGGCTCCCATAACCGAGTTTATGACACTGGAAAAAGTATACGGTCCCGAAAGCATCAACCGGTTTAATATGTACACTGCGATTTCGGTGAATGGAGCGCCCAATGATGGATACAGTTCAGGAGATGCCATTGCTGCGGTACGTGAAGTAGCAGCCGAACACTTACCCACCGGATACGACTTTGAGTTTAGTGGCATTACCCGCGAAGAAATCAGTTCGGGCAATCAAACGATTCTAATTTTTCTGTTGAGCCTGGTGTTTGTTTACTTCTTTTTGGCCGCCCAATACGAAAGTTACATTTTGCCGTTTTCCATCATTGTTTCGCTTCCTATCGGTATTGCAGGAGCCTTTATTTTTGCCCGTTTACTGGGCATTACCAACAACATTTACCTGCAAATTTCCCTCATCATGTTAATTGGTCTGCTGGCTAAAAACGCTATCCTTATTGTGGAGTTTGCCCTTCAGCGCAGGCATGCCGGAATGAGCATTGTTCAATCGGCCATTGAAGGGGCGCAGGCTCGCTTACGCCCAATATTAATGACATCGTTCGCCTTTATTGTGGGGCTAATTCCATTAGTAATTGGCGGTGGAGTTGGTGCCAACGGAAACCAGTCAATTGGTGCCGGGGCCGTAGGTGGAATGCTGATTGGAACCCTAATTGGAATTCTGATCATACCGGCCATGTATATTCTGTTTCAAACCCTACAGGAAAAAGTGAAACCACTACCCACAAACACCGCCTTACAGCATGACAATCCACCCACTAAAAAGTAAAAAAACAACGGCATGAAACGACCTATAACCTTCATAGCGGCAGGGATAGTACTCACATTTTTATGGGCCTGCGGCAGTTCCCGCGAATACGAGCGCAATTCGGACTATGCCGATGATTTGTTTCGATCTGAGCCGGCCGATGGCGTTAGTATGGCCAGCGAGAACTGGCAAAATATTTTTAACGATGCCCTGCTCGACAGCCTTATTGCAGAGGGCTTGCGCAACAACCTTAACCTGCAAAGTGCGGTGCAGCAGGTAATGGCTGCCGAGGCCTCTTTTTCTCAAAGCAAAGCCGCCCTGTTTCCTTCCCTTTCGGTGGGGGCCAGCCACGGGTACACGCAAACTTCCGAAAGTAATTTTTTAGGCCGGTCATTGGAGTACCAAACCTTCGACCTCAACCTGCAATCAAGCTGGGAGGTGGATGTATGGGGGAAACTGAGCAGTGCCAAACGTTCGGCCTATGCCAATATGCTGGGAACCGATGCCGCACGAAAAGCAGTGCAAACCCGCCTGATTTCTGATATCGCTTCGGCCTATTACAGCCTGTTGGCGCTGGACCGTAAGTTGGCCATCACCGAAGAAACACTTTCCACCAATATTACCATTGTGGAAACCATGAAAATATTAAAGGAAAACGGGAATGTAACCGGCGCCGCCGTGGTACAAAGTGAGGCCACCCGCTTTGCCACCGAGGCCAGCATCCCCGACTTGAAGCAGCAGATAAAATCCATTGAAAATACCTTATGTATATTACTGGGACGGAAACCGGGGCCCATCCAAAGAGGGACATTGCAGGAGCAGGAGGCGCACGAAATGTTATCGGTGGGTGTTTCTTCTGAATTGCTGGACAACCGCCCGGATGTTATTCAGGCAGAATATGCCCTCATTAGTGCACTTGAAATGACCAACAGTGCAAAGGCCTATTTTTACCCGGCATTCACCATTACGGCTTCCGGTGGCCTTTCTTCACTCGATTTCAGCGATTTGTTTGACCCCACCTCCATCGCGGCCAATGTGTTAAGCGGCTTAACGGCTCCCATATTCAGTAAACGCGTTAATAAAACAAGGCTGGAGGTGGCACGGGTGCAACAGCAGCAGGCCTTGCTAAATTTTCAGCACACCTTGCTTAGTGCCGGTAAAGAGGTAAACGATGCCCTGGCCACCTACGAAGCCGCCCAACAAAAAATTAAACTTCGGGAGCAGCAACTGGAAGCATTGAATAAGGCGGTGGTTTTTACCCGCGAGCTGCTCAATTACGGATCGGCAACCTACACCGAAGTGCTGATTGCACAACAAACGTACCTGGCTGCCCAACTCAGCAATGTGGATGATTACGTACAAAACCTGACCTCGGTGGTTACACTTTACCGGGCCCTGGGTGGCGGATGGAGCGATAACTAATTTTTTTATATACTCAACTTGCAGATTGGCTCCCCACCTGGGGAGCTTTTTTTTGCATAAAAAAGGTGCTTTTCCGGGGAAAAGCACCTTAACTAACGTGTAAAACATTGCTAACTAATATCGTAACGATCCAGGTGCATTACCTTGGACCAGGCTGCAGCAAAATCGTGCACAAACTTTTCGTTGGCATCGGCGCTGCCGTATACTTCTGCAATGGCACGCAATTCTGAATTCGAACCAAAAATAAGGTCCACCCGGGTAGCGGTAAACGTACGTTCTCCGGTTGTCCGGTCTTTGCCTTCATACACCTCAGGGTTGTCGGCCAAAGGTTTCCACACGGTACCCATATCCAGCAAATGCGTAAAAAAGTCGTTACTCAGCACACCCGGCTTTTGCGTAAATACCCCGTGGCTGCTATCCTTAAAATTGCCACCTAACACGCGCATTCCACCTAGTAAAACAGTCATTTCAGGGGCTGTAAGGGTAAGCAACTGCGCTTTATCAATCAGCAATTCTTCAGCAGAAATACGGTATTTCTTTTTCTGGTAATTCCTAAACCCATCAGCAACCGGCTCAAGCACCGCAAAGTTTTCAATATCCGTTTGTGCTGCTGTGGCATCTGCCCTGCCGGGATTAAAAGCCACGTTTACCGCTACTCCACCTTCGGCAGCAGCTTTTTCCACGGCCGCGCATCCGGCCAGAACAATCAAATCGGCCATTGAAACCTGTGTATTACCTTTTTGCCCTGCATTAAACTTTTGTTGTATTTTTTCGAGCCCGTCCAATACGGTTGCCAATTGAGTTGGATTGTTGGCCTCCCAGTATTTTTGAGGTGCCAGGCGAATGCGACCGCCATTGGCTCCGCCTCGTTTATCGGATCCACGAAACGTAGATGCTGACGCCCACGCGGTTTGGATAAGTTCAGCCACAGAAAGGCCGGAAGACAGGATTTCCTTTTTCAGCGCTGCAACGTCTTCGGGGGCTACCAACTCGTAATCAACGGCCGGAATGGGGTCTTGCCAAAGCAAATCTTCCTCCGGCACTTCAGGTCCTAAATAGCGTGATTTTGGTCCCATATCCCGGTGTGTTAATTTAAACCATGCCCGTGCAAAGGCGTCGGCAAATTCTTCAGGATGGTCGTAAAACCTGCGGGATATTTTTTCGTAAGCAGGATCAAAACGCAGCGACAAATCGGTTGTCAGCATGTTGGGTGCCAGGCGTTTTTCCGGATCGTGTGCATGCGGAACGCTTCCCATACCTGCCTGGCCGCGGGGCTTCCATTGGTAGGCACCTGCGGGGCTTTTGGTCAATTCCCATTCGTAATCAAACAGGTTTTCGAAAAAATTATTGCTCCATTGGGTGGGCGTTTTGGTCCAGGTAACCTCCAGTCCGCTGGTAATCGTATCTCCACCTTTACCCGTACCAAAGCTGCTTTCCCAGCCCAGGCCCTGCGCTTCAATAGGTGCTTCTTCCGGATCTTTCCCTACGTGGTCGGCGGGTCCGGCACCATGGGTTTTACCAAAAGTATGCCCCCCTGCAATCAGGGCCACGGTTTCTTCATCGTTCATGGCCATTCGGGCAAAAGTTTCGCGAATATCTTTGGCTGCAGCAATCGGATCCGGGTTACCATCCGGGCCTTCGGGGTTTACGTAAATCAGTCCCATTTGCACTGCCGCCAGGGGGTCGTCCAAATCCCGGTCGCCGGAGTAGCGGCTGTTGGGTTTATCGCTGGTGGCCAGCCATTCTTTTTCGGCTCCCCAATAAATGTCCTGATCAGGTTCCCACACATCTTCACGTCCGCCGGCAAACCCAAAGGTTTTAAACCCCATGGTTTCCAGGGCTACATTTCCGGTAAGAATCATCAGGTCGGCCCACGAAATTTTCTTCCCGTATTTTTGCTTAATGGGCCAAATCAGGCGGCGCGCTTTATCCAGGCTAACGTTATCCGGCCAGGCATTTAAGGGGGCAAAACGCTGCTGTCCGCGTCCACCTCCTCCGCGGCCATCGCCGGTGCGGTAGGTACCGGCACTGTGCCATGCCATGCGAATAAAAAACGGACCGTAATGTCCATAATCTGCCGGCCACCACTCCTGAGAACTGGTCATGAGTTCAGCCAGGTCCTTTTTAACGGCTGCCAAATCCAGACTTTTAAATTCTTCTGCATAGTTGAACTCTTTTCCCATCGGGTCGCTCAGGGAAGAGTGCTGACGAAGAATGTTTACGTTTAAGCGATGTGGCCACCAGTCCCGGTTGGTGGTTCCTTGCCCTGACCCATGTCCGGTTACAGGACATTTTCCTCCTCCATGCCCGTGATGCGCATGTGCCTCTGATTTGTTTTCCATATGCTTTATTTTTTAATGATTAAAATTTGCGTGCAATGTACCCTGGCTCAAATGCCAAAAAGCAGCCTTGAATTTAACACTTTCCGGCCGGTATAACAAGGGCTATGTCGTACGTATAGGTAGCTTGGCAAGCACTTTAGGTGGATTAATTCTAAAGAGTTATGTTCTTGCAGACGCCCTTGTTGGCAAGGCCCTGATTGTTTCACCATTAGCCTGAAATAAAAAACACCCTTGTGCACGCTGACCGGCTACAAGGGTGTGTATAATTTTTCCAAATTCGTGTTAACAGGGCTTAATCCCCATACACCTTACGCTTCCACCAGGGTTTCTTCCCGCTGTGGCGCCCCTGTTAATTTGCCTTTAATGGCATCCTCAAAGGCAGAAAGTGCTGCTTTTGAGCCTTCGCCCATGGCAATTACTATTTGCTTATAAGGCACAACCGAAACATCGCCCGCGGCATAAACGCCCGGGGTTTGCGTACGGCAGTGTGCATCAATCTCTATTTCTCCCATCCAGTTAGTTTCTACAATGTTTTTGAAAACTGCACTGTTGGCAGTCAGGCCAATTTGTACAAATACCCCGTCCGTATTCAAGTTATGCTCTTCTCCTGATTCTCGATTTTTGTAGCGCAACCCAATTACTTTTGCACCATCCCCTTCAACCGAGAGTGTTTGTGCATTGGTTACTACGCTTACATTGTTCAATTGCTGCAGTTTATCCTGCAATACTTTGTCGCCTTTAAGGGTAGGCATAAATTCCAGTACGGTAACTTCGGCAGCAATGGCAGAAAGGTCGATGGCCGCTTCCAAACCGGAATTTCCTCCCCCTACAACCACCACTTTTTTGCCTTTATAAAAAGGACCGTCGCAATGGGTACAAAAAGCCACACCCGAACCAATGTATTCCGTTTCTCCGGGAACGTTGAGTTTTCTCCAGCTGGCTCCGGTGGCTATAATTAATGCAGGAGTTACCAACTCTTCTCCAAGGGAGGTATACAGATGCTTCTGACCGTTTTTTAGTTCGGTGGATTTTACCCACCGGTTTTCAAGCACATCAACCGGGTAATCGGCCAGGTGAACTTTAAGGTTGGCGGACAATTCCTGTCCGGTTGTTTTGCTTACCGATATCATGTTTTCGATGTCTACCGTTTCTGATACCTGTCCCCCAATTTTATCAGCCACCAGGGCTACGTTAAGGCCTTTTCGTGCCGAGTATATGGCGGATGAGACGCCGGCCGGCCCTCCACCTACCACCACAACATCGTAATGTTTGGCTTCCTGGCTTTGGCCGGAAAAACCGGATCCTACCTGACTTTCCAGCTTATTGAGCAACTCACCCAGCGATGATCGGCCAATATGTAACGGTTTTCCGTTGGCATAAACCGAGGGAACCGCCTGAATATTTAATGCTTCCACCTCCTGCTGAAACATGCTTCCATCAATAATTTTATGGTGGATGCCG
>JAUIMD010000134.1 GCA_030433225.1 Bacteroidia bacterium | reverse complement strand
GGGTGAGTTCGGGCCAAATACCCACCCGGCCCGGGTAGCCAATATTTCCAAATCCGCGATTTACGTACAATCGCTTGTCGCCTTCCTCGTACAACCCGGCCCATTCGGGGTACCTGTATTTCACAGGGCTCCATTTTAATTTGCCAATTTCAAGGCCAAACTGCATGCCGTGGGTGTGTCCGCTTAGGGTAAGGTCTACTTTTTTGGGGAATTTTAAAACCTCGTGGCGCCAGTGCGAAGGGTCGTGCGATAGCAGAACAGTGAACCCTTCTTCAGGGATGCCTGCGGTAGCTTTTTTGAGATCGCCCGCCTGTGGAAATGGAGGAAGCCCCCAATTGTCTACCCCCGCAATGTAAATCGTGTCTCCATCTTTTTCGAGGGCAACGTGTCGGTTGTTGAGCCATTGCAGCCCCATTTGCTGCTCAAAGCGTTCCAGTTGTTGAATGTTGGCCACGTACTCGGCCTTGCTGGCCTCTGAGCCATGCATTCCATAATCATGATTGCCCATAACCGTATATTTGCCATAGGGTGCATTCAGGCTTTTAAACAGGGGAATGTAGGGTTCCGCCTCCACGGCCAAACTGTTTACCATGTCGCCGGTAAACAGCATCACATCGGGGTGTTGTTCCTGAAAAATGCGAATGCCCTTCTTTACCATTCGCATGTTATCGAAGGTACCCAGGTGCATGTCCGACATTTGCCCGATTCGGAACCCATCAAAAGCGTCGGGTAGGTTTTCCACCTCAAGTACGGTGGTGTGTACTTTGTACTGGTATTTGCCAAAAAGCACGCCGTAATTTAAAATAACTACCATAAACGAGCCCACGAAAAACACAAATCCCCCCCATAAAAATGAGCGGGTAATGGAGTCACTTTCCCTGAAACGAATTACTTTTTGGAAGAGCCAGATAAAACCCCGCAGCATGTCTTCGGCAAAAAAGAGGCCGCTCATCAGCATTTTTGCCACGATAAAGGAAAAGGCCATCCCGAAAAACACATTCACCCCAAGGGTTGAACTGCTATAGCCGTTTGAGGCTACCTTAATCAGCCATGCCACGCCTGCTATGGTAATAAGAGTAGTGCACACATACAAGGCAATAAAGGGCAGCCCTTGCGCTTTGAATAGTCCGGTTTTTAAACTCCAGAACGCATACACATCGGTCACCAATAAAAACAGCAGAAATACCAGTAAAAAAAACATTCTCATCATTATTTATACATTCTTGTTCGCCTTGCCTGCCGGCGTATCCCCAAAAAACAGGCATACTTTTTAGCACAGAAAGGTCGTCCTCTTTTATTCAATTCCGCTTAATGACGAATTGCCCGGTTCGGATGTTTTAAAGGAGGGATTTTATTTTTTGGGAGCAAGAGGTTGCTGGCGGTACAAAACTAAACAGCCTCTACCACCAGGGCGTAACTGCCGCTTGAAAAAGCATGTTGTTTAAAGTCGCTGTAAAAGCGGAGGGAGGTGAACCCAACTTCCAGCAGCAAGGCTTCCAGTTCCTTTTGCCTAAGGGGGTACAGCGGTATCTCATTCTCCATGCTAAGGGCTTCCCCTTTAAGCTGCAAGGTGGTTTTAAACTGTATGAGTTTATCATTGGCCTGCTGCTGGTAGGTACGATGAAAGCGTAAGGCTTCATTTTCAATGAGTGGAAGCTGGTCTATTTTTTCATCGAGAATGCGGTCGTAGTTCAGGATTTGAAGCAGTAGTTTACCGTCTTTTTTCAGCACCGCTTTGCAATTGCTTAAAAAATTGCGGATTTGCCCGACCGAGGTGAGGTGCACCAAGGTATTGCCAAAACATAAAATTCCACTAAAGGCATATACGCCAAAGTGGGCGGAAACATGCATCATATCCAACTCCATTAATTCGAGGTTAGGGTGCTTGAATCCAATTTCCTTATGGGCCTTCTTAAGCATCTTGCGGTTCAGGTCGATGCCGGTAATGGCTTTGCAAAGCGGCGCCAGTTTTGAGGCCAGCACCCCGTTGGCACATCCAATATCCAATAAGTTTTGCTGCTGTAAGTTGGGAAAAGCCTGTTGTACAAACGCCAGTTGGGCGCTGTTAAACGGGAAAATTTCGGAGTAGTGATCCGCTATGCTGCTGTAAAATCTCATGGGCTGGCAATGGTGCGTGCCTGCAATTTAACGCATTTCTTCTGGTTAGGGGCTATGAAATGTCATGTGCCGTAAAAGTTTTATACTACCGGCCGAAAAAGCAAAAGCCCCGTACACATTATTGGCTTATGTACCTTTATGTTTTACCTTTAACGCGTAATTTAAAAAGTATGCTGTTAACGTTTTGCCTTATCCTAACCGTAGCCTTGCTGCTCAATTACCTGTTTGGTATCATCCAGCTTCCGGGTATTTTGGGCATGGTGGCCACGGGTATACTATTGGGGCCTTCGCTTTTTAACGTGGTACCACCTGAGGTACATGAAATTTTGCAGGAAGTTAAAACCGCAGCCCTTATAGTCATTCTTATCCGTGCCGGTTTGGGCATTAATAAATCCACCTTAAAAAAGGTAGGCAAACCCGCTGTACGCATGAGCTTTGTACCTGGAGTTTTTGAGGGAACCATGATTTTGTTCGTGGCACATTACCTTTTCGGTTTATCATTTATTGCATCGGGCATGCTGGGTTTTATTATTGCCGCAGTATCGCCGGCCGTGGTGGTGCCTCAAATGCTGGAGCTTAAGGAGCGGGGCTTTGGAAAAAAGAACGAGGTGCCTACCCTGGTTTTGGCGGGTGCCTCGGTTGACGATGTATTTGCCATAACTATTTTTAGTGTTTTTGTAGGGTTAGCCAGCGGTGGCGAAGTACACCTGTCGCGCTTACTGCTTACTGTGCCTTTGGGTATTGTTGCCGGAGCCGGTATTGGTTTGTTGCTGGGGCTGGGCCTTGTGTGGTTTTTTAAAAAATACCACCTACGCGATACCAAAAAGGTAATTGTGTTTATGATTATTGCCATTACCTTTTATGAACTTACCGAATTGCCGCAGGTGAAAAACATTCTTCCTATAGCAGGATTGTTGGGAATTATGGCCATTGGGTACACACTGTTCGAAAAATATGATTTGCTGGCCAACCGGTTGGCAGCAAAGTTTAATAAAGTATGGGTGTTGGCAGAAATTCTGCTGTTTGTTTACATCGGTACCGAGGTGCAAATTCAGGAACTGAGTGTACACCTGCTGGCCAGTGGTTTATTGCTGTTGGCACTTGGTTTATTGGCCCGTAGTGCAGGGGTTTGGCTCGCTTTGCGGGGCTCCTTTTTAGATGCTAAAGAAAAGTTGTTTTGCGTAATTGCCTACCTGCCTAAAGCAACGGTACAGGCAGCCATTGGTGCGGTACCCCTCACTATGATACAGGCCGGTGCAATGGAGTCGGTTCCCGAAGATGTAGGAAAACTGATTTTGTCCATTGCCGTGTTAAGCATTGTTGTAACAGCTCCTTTGGGGGCCATTGGTATAAGACTGGGAGGCCCTTTGTTGTTGCATAAAGATGCATGAGTTGTTGTAAAACGTAGAAATTAAAATTGTAAGGTATGATATTTGGTGTTTGTGGCTGGTTAGCCGAAAAATTAGGGTGGAAAGAGTCCCACATTCGAATAGGATTTTTAGTGGGAGTTTTAGTGTTTGGGGTTGGAATAACCATGTACCTGGTGTTGCTTATTGTTAAGCTGCTTTCAAAGTAAGCCGGGGCTGCAAAAAAAACATAAAAAAACCCGGAAAATGCATTCCCGGGTTTTCTGGTATTTTTATCACTTATTCAAAATGATACAGGAAAATGGTAATGCCTTCGTATGCAGGTTTCTTACCACCTTTAATTTCCAGTTTCATTTTCATTTCCACCTTTGATATGCCCCGTAAATTTACAATGGAGTGTAGGCTGGCTACCAGGCGCACTTCGTCGTTTACCAAAACGGGCTGGGCAAATTTCAGGTCTTTCATGCCATAATTCACCAGCATTTTAAAGTTGCGCACCTCAGCAATTTGCTCCCATAGGTAAGGCAGCAACGACAAGGTTAAATAGCCGTGTGCAATGGTGCTTTTAAACGGACTTTCGGTAGCGGCTTTCTCCGGGTCGGTATGAATCCATTGCCAATCCAGTGTGGCATCGGCAAATTTATTAATCTGGTCTTGCGTAATTTTATGATACTCTGATACCCCCAGTTCTTTCCCCAGGTAAGAAGCAAACTCTTCGTGGTTGTTAATGATTATTTTACTCATTCTTCGTACGGTTTAATTAGAAAAGGCCAATTCTCCACATGTTCTTCAACAAACATTAAATAAGCCATCAGGGTTCAAATATAGAAAAAAACCACGCTTTTTCACCTTACTTCCCAATGGCGAAACGCGCCATTACTTTCATTTCCATGCGAATTTTCTTAAACCCTATCATGGCCTCATCCGCTGTTTTTTGTTTCATGGGCATGGCGCTCTGTCCCATCATTAAATCGTTCACACGTTCGTTGCCCCGGTATATCGAAATATAATTTTCGCGAATTTGTTGCACCTCTCCCAATTCGCTGCCAATGGCTTCGGTCATGTATTGTGCCTTTTCTTTGGCATCCAGTACAGCTTTTATTCTAAGTTCCTTCTCCACTGCTTCCCGGTTACTGATGTCGGTGCGGATAATGTGCACATCTTTTACCCCACTTTCGTCCGCTGCGGCTAAAAATTTGCCCACCATCTCTGCCGATTCCAATTTTACCTGGTACGTTTTTTCCTTTACCAGCTGGTCCTTTTTAAACCAGGCAGAGGCAAACTCCCCCGATAAGTCGGCCAGGCTAATGTTATCGGTAGAAACGCCGATTTTCTTCATGTTTTTTAGAAACTGTGTATCATTTTTTTCCAGGTCTCCGGCCTTACTTTCGCTAATCGTTCCAACTACATAAATTTCATCCGGCACCAGCTCTACCTCGGCCGATCCATTTACTTCGATGTAGCTTGTTTCCTGAATCTCCTGTGCAAATACGGTTCCTGCCGTAAGGGCCATGCATACCATCCATACTTTAACTTGTCTCATGTTCATCTTTTTTAGTGTTAACAATACTGGCAGCTTTTCCATCATAAAATTGCGTTTGAAGGAGGTCGCCGTCTGTCAGGTCAGATGCAAATACAATGACTTTTCCATTTTTTGTAGTGATGGAATAGCCCTGTTTTAACACATTTTGTGGATTTACCACGTTTGTTAGTTCTTCAAAATGGCTGAGCTGTGTTTTTTTTCGGGAGATGAAGTTGGCAACAGTACGTCGGGTACGTTGCTGCAAAAATGTGAGTTTGTTTACATGTCCTTGCAGCAACAAAGGAGCCTCGCCTGCAAAACGTTGCTGAAGTCGTTGCAGGTGCAAGTGCTCATCGTGCAGGTAACGCAGGGGTGCCCGTTGCAGTTTTTCCTCAATGCGCTGGATTCTTGCTTCGTGGCGTATCAGGTATTGCCGGCCAAGGGTTGGAAATTTTTGGGCCAGCAGCTCAATGCGTGCCCTGGCTTTATCGGTTTGTGCCTGAACAGCACTGAAAATATTTTCCTGCAAGTCGTTCACATAAGCGGCTTCACGGCTCAGGGTATCCACCAAAAATTCGGCGGCTGCCGTGGGTGTTTTCAGTTGCGTGTGTGCCACTAAATCCAGTACCGACTCATCGCGGTCGTGCCCAATACCGGTAAGTATGGGCAGAGGGAACTGCGCGGCAAAATAGCACAGGTCAAAATCGTCAAAACAGCTCATGTCCATCGAAGCGCCTCCACCCCTTATTACAACAACAGCATCAAAGTGTTCCAGGTGTTCATCAATCCGGCTCAAGGCATCCATAATGGAAGCGGGGGCTGCATCTCCCTGCATACTGGCCTGAAACAGGCAGGTGTAAAAAACAATGCCCTCGCTGTTGTTTTTCAGTTGGTCTATAAAATCGCCGTAACCTGCTGCGGTAGCTGAACTTACAATGGCCAGTTTCTGGGGGAGGGTGGGCAAAATCAACTCCCGGTTCATATCAAAAACGCCTTCTTCCTGTAGCTGTAGAATGGTCTGTTGGCGCTTTAACGCCATTTCTCCAACGGTATAGGCGGGGTCAATATCACGCACACTCAGGGAAAAACCGTATTGCTCATGAAACTCCACCCCTACATGGATCAGCACTTTTAATCCGGCGGAAAACACCTGCCGGGTGGTGGTTTCAAAATAG
>JAUIMD010000133.1 GCA_030433225.1 Bacteroidia bacterium | reverse complement strand
CCGAAAATGCCTTCAGGATTTTAGCCGGACAGGAAAAACTAAAAACCTACTAATCGCCGCACAACATGTAAATATCATCGCGTGGGTTAATGATCATAACCGGCACGGGCGATTTTTTTACCATGTGGTATTCTTTCGGGCCAAAAACAATGTCATCCAGGCCATAATCCCGCGAACCGGAAAGCATCAACAAGCTGTTTGTATGGCCACTGTTTTCAATAAGCTCCAATGCTTCGTTGGCCGATTTATCGGTAGGTTTCGCCCCTTCAATTACACGGTATGGAGTGCCGCGTTTCTCAAGCAATCCCGTAATAAAGCCCAGGTTTCTGGCAGCACGCGTGCCCCGGTCTTTAGGCTTCACAAAGTGAATTTGAGAGGCTAAAAACTTGTGGAAGCTCCCCGTCCATTTGCCCTTTTCTTTTTCTTCCACCAAATACCCAATGGGAGCATAAATGTGTTGTACAGAAAGGTTGGCAGGCTCCCACTCCTTAATAAAAATATAGGGCAAACGAAGTTCACGGCATAATGCCAGGTAGGTTTTTATTTCTTTTTTCTGTTGGGATTTTCCGGTCAACTGTACCACCAACAAAATCAAATCCTCGGTATCCAACAGCTCGTCCAAACGGAATGCATCCTCCATTTTACGGGTAAGCAATTGAAGTTCAAATTTATTTGCTAAAAATTCGGCATAGCGGAATGCGGCCGAATCAGGTGTGATGGTTGTGCCCAGGCACAATACTTTTTGCCCCATACGAATGGATTGTTTGTGCCGTAAAGCTAGTGATAAACCGTGGTTTCAACGACCGGCAAGCTGCATTTATTCGGTTGCAGGTACTGCGTTACGTATTCCTTTACCCCTTCTTCCAAGGTATAAAACGGTCGGTTGTACCCCAATGCGCGCAGCTTTGCCACGTTTGCCTCAGTAAAATACTGGTATTTGTCCCGCAGGTGTAAGGGGGTATCTACAAAATCAATTTTCGGATGCACATTCATTGCTGCAAATGTGGCATTTGCCAAATCAAGAAAAGTGCGACTCACTCCCGTTCCAACATTAAAAATACCCGATTCGGGACGGTTCTCCATTAAAAATATGATTACATCGCACACATCCTTTACATAAATAAAGTCGCGGGTCTGGTAACCATCCATATATTCTTTACGGTGCGACCGAAACAAGCGTGTGCCTTTCGTGCGGGAAATATCCTTAAACGCTTTTGCAACCACCGATGACATTCCGTTTTTGTGGTTTTCGTTGGGCCCGTACACGTTAAAAAACTTCAATCCCGACCAATAAAACGGCTTTTGCGGTGCAGAAAGCGCGTATTTATCAAATTCGTTTTTTGACCATCCGTAATGATTCAGCGGTTGAAGATTTTCCACCACCTCGTGTGCATCATTGTACCCCATATGCCCGTCTCCATACGTAGCCGCAGAAGAAGCGTAAATCAGAGGCAATCCAAACTCCACGCAGGCATCCCAAAGGCGTATGCTATACTCCAGGTTATACTCTACATACACGCTTTTATCAGGATTTGAAGTGTCGGAATTGGCTCCCATATGTACCACATACTGTATAAAGTGGTGGTTATTCTTTATAAAATCGAACAACTCATTGTGTTGTACAAAACGGGTAGAATCAAAATGCTGGAAATAGATTGATTTCTCCAACTCTCCCGGCAAATCCACACATATAATATCTTTATATCCGCTGACAATCAGTTCGTTTACAATATTGCTTCCGATAAAACCAGCGGCTCCGGTAACCACAATCATCTATAGAGGTATAGTTAATTCAAATAATTTAACATTAGTTTTTATTCTTTACGGAAACGCGCAAATATACCTGTTTATTGTGCAAAAGCTGAATTGTTGTGTAATTTATGCTGATTTTGCGTAAGCGTTTACCTGCCGGGCACACGGCCCCTTTAGTTACAACTGCTCCCGGCCACAAGCTCTTCCATCAAATTCCAAATAGTAACTATCTCTTCTACTACCACTTAATAAATGACACTTATCTATTGGCGCCTGCTAAACATGAGGTAAAACCATTCCCTCAATCACGTTCACTCAATCCAATATTAAAGTGCTACTGTTTTACTGCATATGCTTACCTCAGGGGTAAGGTTGTTAAACCCCAGGCCTTTCCCACACAAAAATTTCAAAAATGATTCGCTTATTTGCGATTTCCGATTTATATCAGTTCAATTAACCCAATCAAATTTTAATTTTGCCCCAAAGTGCGGCTTAGGAATTCCGTATGCGGAAAAAACTTTTGCACTACATTTTACAACATGGCATGGAACACTTATTAATTGATACACACTCGCACCTTTACCTCGATAAATTTAACCACGATATTCACGAGGTGGTTGCTCGCGCTAAGGCTAACCACCTTCAAAAAATATATTTACCCAATATCGATTCAGGTACCCTGGAGGCCATGCACGCCTTAAAAAATGCCTACCCCGACTTTTTTGAAATTATGGTAGGCCTCCACCCTACCGATGTGAAGGAAAACTACGAAGCTGAACTGACGACAATGACAGAAGAAGCCGCCCGCGGAACATATTGTGCCATTGGTGAAATTGGAATTGACTTGTATTGGGATAAGACCTTTTTAAAGGAACAGGAAATAGCCTTTGAAACCCAGGTGCAATTGGCGATAGACACCAACCTGCCTTTTGTAATACATGCACGTGATTCGTTTTCCGAAATCTTCAATTGCCTGCGCAAATTCGACTCCACCCAACTTAAGGGGGTTTTTCACAGTTTTACCGGAACATACGATGAGGCTCGAACCGCATTAACCCTGGGTGATTTTAAGCTGGGAATTAATGGAATTGTTACCTTTAAAAATTCAGGATTGGCACAAACTGTGGCGCAACTGGGGCTAAATCATCTGGTTTTAGAAACGGACGCTCCGTTTTTGGCCCCCGTGCCGCATCGTGGAAAGCGCAACGAAAGTGCCTATTTACTGCACATTGCCCAACACATTGCGCATACCCTACAGGTAGACTTAAATGAGGTTGCCGCAGTTACATCCAAAAACGCAAATTATGTCTTCGGCAAAAAATAAGGTACCCAACATACTTATATTATATACCGGTGGAACCATTGGCATGCAATTTAATGCCGAGAAAAACACCTTTACTCCAATGGAATTTGAGAACCTGCTAGACAAGGTGCCCGAAATTAACCACCTGGAGTGTACCATAAATGCCATGTCGTTCGATCCCATTATTGACTCCTCCAACATGGAGCCCTCAGACTGGATTCGTATTGCGGCCGTAATTGAACGGTACTACGATTCGCACGATGGATTTATTATATTACACGGAACCGACACCATGGCCTTTACCGCAAGTGCATTAAGCTTTTTAATTGATGGATTGCGCAAACCGGTTATTTTAACCGGATCGCAACTTCCCATTGGTAAATTACGAACGGATGGCAAAGAAAACCTGATTACGTCCATTGAAATTGCTGCTGCGCAGAAAAACGGCGAGCCTATTGTACAGGAAGTTTGTGTGTTTTTCGAAAATCAGTTGTTCAGAGGCAACCGAACCACCAAACACCATTCGGAACATTTTAATGCATTTCGTTCCACCAACTTTCCGGCATTGGCAACTGCAGGGGTGCACATCACGTACAATTTTCCATATTTATACCGCTGTCCGGCGCATGTACCTTTCAAGGTTTCGAAATACCTTAACCATAAAATTGCCCTGCTAAAGTTATACCCCGGCATGCGGGAATATGCCGAGGCTATCGTATCTGCCAAAGACTTAAAAGGCATTGTAATTGAAACCTACGGTACCGGAAATGCCCCGAACCACAAATGGTTTCACGACCTGCTAAAAAAGGCGTTGAGGCGAAACATTATTTTGGTGAATATAAGTCAGTGCCCTGGAGGTAAGGTGGAAATGGGGCGGTATGAAACCAGTTTGTATCATTTGGAGCGTGGCATAATAAACGGATACGACATTACTACCGAAGCCGCCATAACGAAATTAATGTACCTGCTAGGCAATCACATTGATTTTAATACCATAAAAACACGTTTTTCAGATTCGTTAAAAGGTGAGCTGACCTTAGAAGACTAGGCAATGCCACGGCTGACTGGATTAATTAAAAATTAGTGATTATTTTAAGCATAAAGTTAGGGGCAACTATTTTTTTGCTATTTTCACAGCCCGAAAATAAGCACATAAAGGAGAGGTGAGAGAGTGGTTGAATCTGCACGCCTGGAAAGTGTGTGTACCTCAAAAGGGTACCGGGGGTTCGAATCCCCCTCTCTCCGCTAAATTGCTCAGGGATAATTGAAATAAATTGCAGGAATTTGCGTTCTTTTGCAGGATAACCGTGCCAAACTCAATGCGATAGCCGTGTTGCTGTTGGCACATTTGTTCCAGAGTGGTTATTATTGAACATTGGAGTGTTTTTTTTATTTTTGAAACAAAATTATAAGTCAAAACAAAATTAAGAGTAATGAAAAAATTATTTGCATTTCTGGCAGTACTAGGATTATTGACTTTTGGAGTTAACCAAATCACTGTTGCCCAAGAAGAAATTTCCACCGAAGAAGTAGGTATGGCTGCGGATGACACCGTTGCAGCTGAAGAAATGGTGATGGAGGATGAAGTTGTTGAAATGGAGTCAGCAGCCCCTAGTGAGGAACCAGTTGGTATTCACAAAGTGCTTAAAACTAAATTCATTGAGGGGGGTGCCGGTTTTATGGGTATCGTACTTTTGTGTCTTATTTTAGGTCTTGCACTGTGTATCGAAAGAATCATTTATTTGAACCTTTCTTCTACCAACACCAAAAAACTGTTAGAAAGTATTGAGACTGCCCTTAACGAAGGTGGTGTAGAATCTGCTTTGGAAGTTTGCCGTAACAACAGCAGCCCAATTGCCTCTATTTTCTACCAAGGTCTTTCTCGTATGGACGAAGGTGTGGAAGTTGTTGAAAAAACAGTAATTTCTTACGGTAGCGTTCAAATGGGATTATTGGAAAAAGGATTAACCTGGATTTCTCTTTTCATTGCAATTGCTCCTATGCTTGGTTTCATGGGTACAGTAATTGGTATGATTCAGGCATTCGACGCGATTGAGGCAGCAGGTGATATTTCTGCAACCCTTGTAGCCGCCGGTATTAAAGTGGCACTGTTAACAACCGTAACCGGTTTGATCGTTGCGATTATTCTTCAGGTATTCTACAACTACATTGTTTCAAAGGTAGACAGCATTGTAAACGACATGGAAGATGCTTCTATCTCACTTCTTGATATCGTGGTAAAATACAAAGCTTAATTTCACGTTAGTTAAGTAAGTTTTAGTAACCTGTAAAACAAGAAGAATTATGAATTTAACAAAAATAACATCCTGGGTACTATACGTACTAATGGCTGTTTCCGTGGTAATTGCCGTGTTGTTTTACACCGGCGGTACCAGTGAAATAGACGCACCGGTTAATCCTCACGTAAATACAACTTTGTATTGGGGATACGTTCTTGTAATTATTGCATTGGGTGCCACCCTGTTGTTGTCCATATTTAATTTTATCAGAAACCTGAGTCACGACCCAAAAGGGGCGGTAAAATCTATTGTACCCATTGTTGGATTGGCTTTGGTAATCGTAATCAGCTGGGCTATTGGTGACGGATCAGAACTGTACATGCCCAACTACAAAGGACCAGATAATACCTATACCTGGTTGAAGTTTGCAGACATGCTGTTTTACACCATGTACTTTTTATTTGGTGTAGCCATCGTATCTGTAGTAGTATCGTCAGTGATCAAAATTTTCCGTTAATCGAGTACTGAGCTTCGGCTCACTAAAATTGAATTAAAATGGCAAAAAGAAAACTTCAGGAGATCAACGCGGGGTCGATGGCTGACATTGCTTTCCTTCTGCTTATCTTTTTCCTGGTTACCACAACCATGGACACAGATACAGGACTAAAGCGTAAATTGCCGCCCATGCCCGATCCCGATGAGATACAGCCACCACCAATTAATGAACGAAATGTTTTTATCGTACTGATTAACAGTAGGGATCAGCTCCTTGTAGAAGGTGAACCTACGGAAGTAAATCAGTTGCGCGAAAAAGCAAAAGAGTTTATTGCCAACCCAAACAATGCAGAAGACCTGCCTAAAAAGGCAATGGTTTATGTAGAAGAGCTGGG
>JAUIMD010000132.1 GCA_030433225.1 Bacteroidia bacterium | reverse complement strand
CCAACACATTTATGTGGACGATTACGCCCACCACCCGGTTGAAATACGTAAAACCCTGGAAGCGGTGAAGGAAATTTGGCCTGAAAAAGCAGTTACCGTCGTTTTTCAACCCCACCTTTTTAGTCGTACAAAAGATTTGTACCCCGACTTCGCCGCGGCGCTCGACCTGGCAGATCAGGTATATTTGCTGGATATTTATCCTGCCCGCGAGTTGCCTGTGGAAGGCGTGACTTCTCAATTAATATTGGACGGATTGAAAAAGGCAGACGGACTGATCGTTTCAAAAGCAGAGCTCGTGCAACGGCTCGCCTCTCAGGTGCCGGAAGTATTACTTACCATGGGCGCCGGTGACATTGATACGCTCATTGATATCCTGAAAAAGGAGGTGTACCATGCGTAAACAATTTATTTACCTGGTTTCGTGGGGTGGCTTGCTGGTGTATATGCTACTTACAATGGGGTATATCTCCAAAGAAATGAACCAGCGAACGTGTGTGGGCTATAAAATTGACATTAAAAATATGGACGATGGCAATTTTATTGACAAAGAAGACATTCAAAAAATGTTGCAGGCCATACAGGGAAAAGTGGAGGGTGAAAACCTGGAAAGCATTCCAACCGAAAACATGGAGTTGCAGCTAAAGAAAAACCCGTGGTTGTTAAATGCCGAATGTTACAAAACGGTGGATAACCACATTAAAATAAATGTGTGGCAACGCACACCGGTAGTGCGCTACATAAATGGAAATAAAAACTTTTACATGGATGAGCAAGGCTTTAAAATGCCGCCTTCGATGTACAATGTGGCCTATGTTCCAGTCGTTTCGGGTATGTTCCCCGACTCCCTTTTGCAGCGGCAACTGCTGAGTTTGGTAGCATACATTGACGATGATAAATTTCTGTCGGCACAAATTCAGCAACTGTACATTAACAACAACCGCGAATTTGTGTTAATTCCGCGTGCCGGAAATCAGGAAATTGTATTTGGAGAAGCGATTTCCAGTGAGAAGATTGAAAAAAAATTTAATAAACTAATAAAGCTATATCAGGAGGAATTTGCAGCGAATGGATGGAACAGATATAGAAGCATCGATCTTAGGTTCGATAACCAGGTTATTTGCACAAAAAAATAAAACTCAGGAAAACATGGGATTTTTTAGAACACAACCCGAAACATCGCCCGACACCCTATTGGTTTGCCTTGACCTGGGGAGTCATAAAATTAAGGCCATTGCGGCCATGTTGATGAAAAATGGCGAAAAGCAGGTATTGGCGATTGAGCAGGAAGAAGCTGAAGGAATAAAGCGGGGTGTAATCATTAATCCTGCACGTGTATCCACCCTGGTACGCAAGGTGCTGGGGCGGCTCGAAAGACGAATCCATAAACAAATTTCCCGTGTTTACGTAAGTACGGGTGGAATAAATGTTAGCGCAAAACACAACAGTGTGTACCGATTAATTGATGCCGGCCGCACCGTTAATGAAGCCCTGATTGATGAAATGGAAGAAGAAAACCAGCGTTTGTTTTCCGATTCGGACAGTGAAGTGTTGCTGATTGAACCGCAAGGCTATAAGCTGGATAACGAAATTGAAACTAATGACCCCATAGGCTCGGTGTGCAACCGTATTGATGGTAATTACCTGATTGTGGCCGCTAAAAAGCAACACATGCAAACCCTACGCAAAACCATTTATGATGCAGGTGTTTCTGACGTTGAAATTATTGCAGGAGCATATGCAGCATCAATCGGTATCGTGTCATCGCACGAAATGGAAGTGGGCGCTGTGGTGGTAAATATGGGTGCCGGATCCACCCAGGTTTCGGTATTCAATAACGGTAGCCTGGTGCATATGGCTTCCATCCCCTTTGCGGGTAACGTATTGTCTAACGACCTTAAATTAGGGTGGAACATACAGTATGAGCAGGCCGAAAAATTAAAATGTGTATACGGAAGTGCGCTTCCGGAACTGGAGAATGAGGAACATTTTGTGGCGATATCGGGGGTTCGGAATTGGGGAAACAAAGAAATACCGCTCACCACGTTGGCCTATGTACTGGAAGCCCGGTTGGAGGAAATTTTTGCCAACGTATCACACCAAATAGAATTGTCGGGTTGTTACGACCGTATGGGAACCGGCATAGTCCTGTCAGGTGGTTCATCAAAAATTAAAAACCTGGAGGCGTTTGTTAAAAAAAATACCGGGTTGGATGCATGCCTGAGCACGCCGGTGCAAAAGTACCTGGGGAAGGACTCATCGTTGCTAAACGAACCTGAATTTACCGTACTGGCCGGCTTACTTGCCGAGGCTAACGAAGATTGTGCTAAACCCGACGGTGCCTCGGTTTTTGGCGCGCAAACCAGCCGGCGAACCGAGCCCCGGAAACGGGCACCCAAAAAGAAGGATCAATCCGGTTTCTTTTCCGGAAGCTTGTTCGATACCATTACAAATAGTCCGAAGGACGTAGAGTTTAACGATTAAAAAAGAAAATTATGGACGATATCATGAATTTTCAAATGCCCGGAAAACAAACCTCCATCATAAAAGTGGTGGGAGTTGGTGGTGGCGGAAGCAATGCCGTAAACTACATGTACAAACAGGGCATATCCGGGGTGGATTTTGTAGTGTGTAATACCGACAACCAGGCGTTGGAAAGTTCACCGGTAGAGTATAAAATACACCTGGGAACCACCTTAACCGAAGGGATGGGAGCCGGCAGTAAACCCGAAATTGGTAAACAATCGGCCATTGAAAATTTGATGGACATTGAGCGCATGCTGGATGACAATGCCCGTATGGTGTTTATAACCGCGGGTATGGGGGGAGGAACCGGAACCGGTGCCGCACCCGTAATTGCCAAAGCCGCACGCGAAAAAGGCCTGTTAACCGTGGGTATTGTTACCATACCTTTTTTGTTTGAAGGGAACGACCGTATTAACAAAGCACTGGACGGGGTGGAGGAATTACAACACCAGGTGGATGCCTTGCTGGTCATAAACAATGAGAAACTTAAGGACATGTTTGGCGACCTTAAGTTGTCGCAGGCGTTTGCCAGGGCCGATAGCGTTTTAACCACAGCGGCAAAGGGTATTGCAGAAATTATTACGCTGCCCGGGTATGTAAATGTGGATTTTAAGGATGTACAAACGGTGATGAAAGATAGCGGTGTGGCCATTATGGGCTCCGGTTTTGCCAGTGGCGAAGACCGTGCCCGGCAAGCCATTGAGCAAGCTTTGTTGTCGCCCTTGCTGAACAATAACGATGTTGGGGGTGCCCGCCAGATTTTGCTCCACATAACCTCCGGTGAAGACGAGGTAACCATGGATGAGGTGTCGGTAATTACTGATTACCTGCACACGCGCATTGGTAAAAATGCATCCATCATTTGGGGAACCGGCTATGCCGATAATTTAGACGATAAAGTGGGAGTAACTGTTATTGCCACCGGGTTTAGCGTAAGTAATGTACATGCTGAGCTGGGCAAAAGAGAGGCGGAAGTTCCCAGGTCGGAGGAAGAAGCAAGCGGAAAATCAATTTTTTCGCTGGAAGATGAACCGGAGTCTCCCAAAGAAGATGAGAAAGGACAAACCATCATCAGCTTTGATAAAACGAAGGAAGGCGCACGTGAAGTGGAATTTGATCTGCCAAAAAAAGAGCCGGAGGATCGTATTTCCAAATTTTACCAAAGTGGCAACGGGGCACGGCACAAAGAAGAATCTCCGGTACACACACTTGAAATAATTGAAGATCGGTCTTTATTAGGTGTGAAACGAAAATTAAGTGACAAAGATTTTGAAAATGAGAAATTATTGGATTATCTTGAGTCCGTTCCGGCTTATGCAAGGAAGAAACAAATTAGAAAAGAAGAAAAAGACGTAGAAATTTCTAATTTTACCATTTCCAACAAAAATGGGGAAGTAACAATAAAAGAGCACAATAGGTACTTAAACGACAACGTAGATTAGAATGGATTTGTTAGCTGAAATTTCAGAGCAAATAAAAGTTGCCATGAAAGCGAAAAATAAAGTAACTTTGGAGGCACTTAGAGGGGTGAAAAAAGAACTGCTCGAAGCAAAAACCTCCAAAGGAGCCAATGGAGAACTCACCGATGAACAAGGATTACAGATCCTTGTTAAATTAGTAAAACAGCGAAAAGAATCTGCTACGATATTTACACAACAAGGGAGAGACGATTTAGCCACCAAAGAGTTGGAAGAAGCAAAGGCAATCGAACAATTTTTACCCGAGAAATTGTCGGAAGAGGACGTTAAAGAAATTATAAAAAATATCATTGACGAATCAGGAGCGCAATCCATGAAAGACATGGGAAAAGTCATGGGGCTGGCAAGCAAAAAGCTGGCAGGCCAGGCCGATGGAAAGCTGATTTCGTCCATAGTAAGATCCGTGTTAAATTAAATCTGTACTCAGATTTGTGTGATTTATGAAAAGTGCCAATCTCCCCGGTTGGCACTTTTTTTATGGGGTATTGAACCAATTGACTTGCGTCGGTTTTTGGGTATAAAGCACAGCGAGGGGACACGAATCGAAATGTTAAAAAATATATACTTACCGTTATGGGAGATTTTGCCAAATGTAAAAACTGCGGGGCTATTTTTGAAAAAGACACACTGCATAAAAACCTCGGAAAGTGGACCAAAGGATGGTTTGGGAAACAAAAATATTGTTCGGTGCAATGCCGGGAGAAAGCAAAATCCAGCCCTTAAAAGCGTTGAAATAGCACGGAAAGGAGTGTGGAATGATTAATTTTTTAATTGTTGCATATACACTCATAACGTTAACTGTTAGTTGAACTCAGGATGTAGGCACTAAAAAAGCCGATCGCATGACCGGCTTTATTCTGGGTTCTTGTTAAAAGTGCCTTATTCTCTTGAAGAGTAATACTTCATAAACTGATTTCTTTCGTATAGCGATGGGTCGTTAATGGCCCTGTAGTTCATAAGCCCTCTGAATTCTTCAATAGAGGCAAAATCCTTTTGTTCCATCCACTCTTCAATGCAGGTAAGAATTTGTGAAATAACCTCCCTTCCCTGCTGGTAAATGGCCGAGCACATTTGTACGGTTTGTGCCCCGGCAAGCAGCATTTTTAAAACGGCATCGTAGTCGTGCACGCCGGTTGAAGAAGAAACTTCCATTTTTGTAAGGCCGGATGCAATGGATGTCCAGCGCAGGGTTTGAAACTGGTCAGACGGTACACTGAATACTTCTGCTGCGGTAACTTTAAGGGTGTTGATGTCAATGTCAGGTTGGTAAAAGCGGTTAAATAGCACAACACTGGAAGCGCCTTCAGCTTTTAACCGATCAATAACATGAATCAGGTTGCTGAAGTAAAAACTCAGCTTCACTGCTATGGGGATGCTCACCACCTTTTTAACTTCCCGCACTATCTGGTAATAGGTTTGCTCATAGTCTTCCGAACTTTTATGCAAACCGGTATTTAATGTAAAAACATTCAGCTCAATGGCATCGGCACCGGCTTCTTCAATGTTTTTTGCAAAACTGGTCCACTCCCCGGCCGAAAAACAATTAATGCTGGCAATAATGGGGATGTTGGTTTTCGCTTTGCAATCACGTATGAGCTCCAGGTATTGCGACAGGCTTTGTGAACGCACGTAGGTTTGAACATAATCAATCGCTTCGGGGTACTGGCCCTCGGTATTGCTCAGGGTTTGGCTGGCTTCGGCCATAATCTGCTCTTCAAATAACGATTTTAGCACCACTGCGCCGGCACCTTCTTTCTCCAGCTTCACCACCTTCTCGGCACTGTTCGTTAATCCCGAGCTACTTACGATAATTGGATTGGAAAGTGTTAACCCAAGGTATTGCGTTTCAAGACTGATCATAATGAGTAAAATTTAAATAGCAAAATACAAAAATAATAATCAGGAGTGAGGTGTTATCGCAATATTGTGCAACATATAGGGCCTGGCCCTTAGTTTGAAATTAGACTGTTTCTTAGTAGGGCCAAACTTCGCATGGTAAACGGCCTCCTCAGCTGCTCTGGCGTGGATTAATGAGCATACCGCTGGCCGAAAATGGAGCTTCCCACACGAATCATGGTGCTGCCACTGGCAATGGCAAGGGAGTAATCGCCCGACATGCCCATAGAAAGGATTTTAAATTCTTCGGAGGGGGGAGAGAGTGAGGCAATTTCATCAAAAATGGCTTT
>JAUIMD010000131.1 GCA_030433225.1 Bacteroidia bacterium | reverse complement strand
GGCCCATGCGTTCCTGAGACTCGTTGCCGATAATTTCCTTGGCCGATAGGGTTGGATCACCTACGGGCAACTTGTCCATGTGGATAAGGCCTCCGGTTTCTTCCACCAGTTCCGAAAGGCTGTTGAGGTGCCCACCGGCACCATGGTCGTGGATAGAAACTACGGGATTTACCTCTTCTTCGGCCATGGCACGAATCACGTTGGCGGCGCGTTTTTGCATTTCGGGGTTGGCACGCTGCACGGCATTTAGCTCAATGGCGTTGGAGAATGCACCGGTATCTACCGAAGATACAGCACCTCCACCCATACCAATGCGGTAATTGTCTCCACCCAGAATAACCACCTTGTCACCAACGTGGGGTGTTTCTTTCAGGGCATCCACTTTTTTGCCAAAACCAACACCGCCGGCCAGCATAATTACTTTATCGAAGGCGTATTTTTTGTTGTTTTCAGCGTGCTCAAACGTATAAAGCGAACCGGAAATAAGGGGCTGTCCAAATTTGTTGCCAAAATCAGAGGCACCGTTGCTGGCCTTTATCAGAATTTGCTCCGGGGTTTGGTACAACCATGGGCGCGGTTGCATCCCGTTTTCCCATTTACGATTTTCTTCGGTACGTGGGTAGGCCGTCATGTAAACGGCAGTTCCTGCCAACGGAAGGCTTCCCTTTCCACCGGCAAGACGGTCGCGAATTTCTCCACCTGACCCCGTCGCTGCCCCGTTAAAGGGCTCCACAGTAGTTGGAAAATTGTGTGTCTCCGCTTTAATGGAAATCACACTTTCGATATCTTTAATGGCAAAATAGTCGGGTTTATCCTGGCTGGCAGGGGCAAATTGCTCTATCACCGGGCCACTGCTAAACGCCACATTGTCTTTGTAAGCAGATACCAAAAAGTTGGGGTTTTCTTTCGATGTTTTTTTAATGAGTTGGAACAATGAGCTTTCCTTTTCTTCCCCATCAATAATGAAAGTTCCGTTAAATATTTTGTGACGGCAGTGCTCCGAATTTACCTGCGAAAAACCAAATACCTCACTGTCCGTAAGTTTTCTGCCCACTTTTTCACTCACCTCATTGAGGTAAGCCACTTCATCGGGGCTTAAGGCCAAACCTTCCTGTTGGTTGTATGCTTCAATGTCATCAATTTCTAGAATGGGGTCGGGCTGCTTATTTATGGTGAAAATACTTTGCTCCAGGCCTTTGTAAAGGCGTTGCAGCATTGGGTCGAAAGTGGCATTTTCATCGGCTACAGGAAAGTATTCTTCAATGCGAATGATGCCATCCACCCCCATGTTTTGGGTAATTTCAACCGCGTTGGTACTCCAGGGAGTAATCATTTCTTTACGCGGGCCTACAAAATAGCCTTCGATGGATTCTTTACTTGTATAAACTGCGCCGGAGAATAACCAGGAAAGACGGGCTTTGGCCTCGTCGCTAAGTGCTGATTCTGTTTGAGTTGCAATGATTTTTTGATCAGCAGACTGAAAGAAATGTATCATGAAACCGGATTAAATTTGATCCTCAATAATTTACGCGCAAAGGTATAAAAAATGCCAGCATATACTCATGCCTCCCTGCTTTTTTCACCTATAAATAGGAGGGGCCACACCCCAGTGATTTGTTCAATCTCGCGGTAAAAAGCATTTCTGAATTTATGGTACAACCGAAGTCATTTTTCAGGAAGGAGCGAATTGTAACCATACCGTCATGCGAATGTTGCAAAAGTAAAGCATGCGCCTCCTATATTTGCCTTCATGCCACATGTAAAACAGACGGTAATCACTTTTAAGAATTAGAGCAATGAAAAGAATGGAGGATGGATACAAAATAAAGTGCTTGACCGACTATAAAATGCTGTTGTCAGACGCATTTGTACAGGAAGAATGGGGTGGAGAAATTTTTTTTGAATTGCACAATTTATTGGAAACCGAAATTGAAAACGTTGTGGATCGACTGATATTTGAAAATACCTATGAAATATTCCCTAATTAAGGGACTATTGTTTAATATACTCATATTTTGACAAAAAGGCGTGCCTGTTCAGGTGCGCTTTTTTATTTTCCAATCACAGGTTTGGCATTTGCTTTGCCGTATACTGCATACATTTTTGAGGAAAAGCAAAGGGATTTTAATCTAAGATCCAGTATTGCAAAAGGTGCATCAAGAGGTGTTGCATAAGTGTCAGTAATAGAATGCAAAAGGGGTAGCGCTCCTTTATAATCGAGTGGTGAGTTTGCCGAATTTTAAAAAGATACGTAGAAAACACAAACTTGAAAATCCTACAAAAATGTAGAATATACGGAGAATGCCTTACGTATATGTTGAAGTTTTTGACAAGTAAATGATAACCATAAAAAACTTTTAGCAATGTTGAAAATTGGAATGCCGTTAAGGATGAATGCCGACGAAAGTGTTGCGCTGGCAGCAGATTTCAGAACGAGTGAGTATTTTGGAATTGTGGATGCGATAACCCGGAAAGTGGAGCTGATAAGTGAAGATATGCTGGAAACCCATTACAATGGGAAAGGCATATCAGATGTGCTAAAGGATAAAGGGGTGGAGTTTGTTATTTGTGAAGAAATGATGGCCATGACCCATAAAGTATTTCACAACAGTCAAATTGAAGTATACAAAGCCATGTCCGATTCAATAGATGAAAATATACGGATGTTTAAGGAATTTATGTTGCCCCCGTTTTTTTACAACGAAACCCGACAAACCTCGTCATGCTCGGCATCGTCGTGCAGTACGTGCAGCAGTTCAAGCTGTGCTTAATTAAAGTAGAACCTAAAAAAAGAGAATTATGGCCTTGCAAAATGCAATCGATTTTATTGCCGACGTGCATGAAAAAGACGAATTACGGAAAAAAGTAAATGCGGCGGAACCCAGTGAATTGTTCGATACCCTGGAAAATGAAGGGTACAAATTTTCCTCCGATGAGTTTGAGGAAGCCGTAAATGTAGTACACGTGCAATGTAAATTTGAAGAACAAGCCATGGCCCTGTTGCAGGTGGCACACTGGTTTCGTTTGCTACAAGTATAAGTTACCAATCATACATGTTTAATATTTAAAACCTTTACGATATGCCTTTTCGTTCTATTGACAACATAAAAACCATTATTGAAGATTCGGGCTTAAGCATTTCTTACCTGTACGATGATTTAATTTTTGTGAAACACAATGCCTATATTTTACGTTTCGACGACGAAAAACCCAATCATTTCTTTTTGCACTTTAATGAAGAAAGCGATGAAGCGGAACGCCCGAATATTACTGCGTACCTTCAGGCTCTTGGAAAAGCAAGTAAAACGGAAATTAGTCTGGCGGAATCCTTTCGTATCGTACCACAGGAAGATGAAACCTTTCAAGTACATTTTGCCAGCCTTAGCGTTGATGGAGCCAATTAAGTTATAGCACAGGCAGCCTACAGGTGCTGAAGAAAAAGTACAAATGCAGGTTAAAAAATTTTAATCGTGTGCGTGGTTTCGCAGGATTCTGCTTCTTTTGTAGCAAAGTACATCTTTAAATGCCCGTACGAATTACTGTTGACAATAAAATTCCCGCTTTCGAATTGAAAGATCAAAAAGGTGATCTCTTCAAGGTGACGGATTTTATTGGCCGGAAATCGTTGGTTATTTATTTCTACCCTAAAGACTATACACCCGGATGTACCTCAGAAGCCAAGGCTTTTCGGGATTGGTTTGACGAATTTTTCGAGTTGGATTGTGAGGTGGTAGGCATCAGCTCCGACAAATGCGAGACCCACAAAAAATTTACCAGCAAATTTCAATTGCCCTTTATTCTGCTAAGCGATAAAGGAAATGTGGTGCGAAAACTGTTTGGGGTGCCCTCTGCAGGGTTTGGCCTCATTCCCGGTAGGTACACCTATGTAATTTCCAAAAATGGTACGGTGCATAAAATTATAGGTACCCGTACCCGCCCAGAAGACCATGCCAAAGAGGCGCTGGAAGCCATAAGGGTATTGCAAAAATCCTGATATTAGCCCCTTTTCAGGGTGCTTTTCCTTTCGATACAAACATCTCCCCACTTTATGTGTTACATTCAGGCAAACACTTTTAATGGATTTAGCATGTCAACCAAACGCATTATCGAAACAAAAAATGCCCCGGCAGCCATTGGGCCTTACAGTCAGGCCATTGAAGCCAACGGAACCTTGTACATATCGGGACAGGTGCCCATTAACCCGGAAACCGGTAAGGTGGTAGAAGGAGGGATTACTGAGCAAACACAGCAGGTAATGAAAAATATTGAGGCCATATTAGTGGCAGCGGGGTACTCCTTTGCCGATGTGGTGAAATCTACCTGTCTGTTGAGCGACATGGCCAATTTTAAAGCCATGAACGAAGTATATGGTAGCAGGTACTCTACGAACCCACCTGCTCGTGCAGCATTTGCAGTGAAAGAACTGCCCCTGGGCGTATTGGTGGAAATTGAAACCATAGCCGTAAAATAGGTGTCTCCTGCGGGGGATTCTGTAAGAAGCACCACAGGCACGTTGCTGTACGTTTTTCTGAAGGTGAGCCATCGCCGTTTCCACAATGAAAAGAAAAGTTGGCCAGCTTTTTTCTAATTTTTGGTTGCGCCCTAGATTCTCTGATATTATTTGTATTTTTGCGACTTAAAATTTTGTAAAGAGAGGTTTTACATTGTAAGTATTACAAAATCAATAAGTTGTGGCAGATACAAAATATATCTTTGTAACCGGGGGTGTTGCCTCCTCGTTAGGGAAAGGAATCATCTCAGCATCGCTGGGTAAATTGTTGCAGGCAAGAGGATACCGGGTAACAATCCAAAAACTCGACCCGTACATTAACATCGATCCCGGAACATTGAACCCCTACGAACATGGCGAATGTTATGTGACCGTAGATGGTGCCGAAACTGACCTTGACCTGGGGCATTACGAGCGTTTTTTAAATGTTGCTACCACACAGGCCAACAATGTAACTACCGGACGTATCTACCAAAAAGTTATTGAAAAGGAACGCAAGGGTGACTACCTGGGAAAAACCGTTCAGATTATTCCACACATTACCGACGAAATTAAGCGCAACGTTAAACTGCTGGGCTCAAAGGGAAAATTTGATGTGGTAATTACTGAAATTGGCGGAACCGTAGGTGATATTGAATCCCTGCCCTACATTGAGGCCGTTCGCCAAATGCGCTTTGAGTTGGGTAAAAATGCCCTGGTTATTCACCTTACCTACGTACCCTACCTGAATGCCACCGGCGAACTGAAAACAAAACCCACACAACACTCCGTAAAGCTATTGCTGGAAGAAGGAGTGCAGCCCGATATTTTAGTGCTGAGAACTGAAAAGGAACTCACCGACGATATTCGTCGCAAGGTATCGTTGTTTTGTAATGTTGATATCAAAGCAGTTATCCAATCCATCGATGTATCAACCATTTACGAGGTTCCTGTAAAAATGCAGGAAGAAGGACTGGATACCATTGTAATGGATAAACTTAGCCTGACCTACGAGGGCGATGCACAACTTGACCAATGGAAAACATTTCTGACCAAACTTAAAAAAGCAAAGAAAGAGGTTAAAATTGCCCTGGTGGGAAAATATGCCGAGCTGGCCGATGCCTACAAATCAATTATTGAGGCGCTGATACATGCCAGTGCCTATAATGACCGCAAGCTGAAACTGAACCTCATTCATTCGGAGAAATTAACTGAAGATAACCTGGAGGAACACCTGAAAGGACATGATGGCGTAATTGTAGCACCGGGTTTTGGACATCGGGGGATTGAAGGAAAACTGGAAGCCGTACGTTACGTGCGCGAAAACAACATTCCGTTTTTAGGAATTTGCCTGGGTATGCAGTGCGCGGTCATCGAATTTGCACAAAACGTACTTAAAATAGAAGATGCAAACTCCCGCGAGATCAATTACAATATTAAGAACCCCGTAATCGACTTAATGGAGGAACAAAAAGAAGTTTCTGAAATGGGGGGAACCATGCGTTTGGGTGCTTACGAATGTAACCTGTTGCAGGGCAGCAAGGTGGCTGAAGTGTACAATGAAGCCGTAATTTACGAGCGCCACCGCCACCGTTACGAATTTAACAACCAATACCTGGAGCAGTTTGAGGCAGCCGGCATGAAGGCCGTAGGGTTAAACCCGGATACCAATCTGGTTGAAATTGTTGAACTGAAAGATCATCGCTGGTTTATTGGTACACAATTTCACCCCGAGTATCGCAGTACCGTACTTAAT
>JAUIMD010000130.1 GCA_030433225.1 Bacteroidia bacterium | reverse complement strand
TACCTGGTAGCAATGGAAAAAGGGCAGTTGGTAGATGCCCCATCCAGCCTTGAAATAAAACGACTGATGTACGCTACGGCCACCCGAATTCGCTATGCCTCATCCCCTGATTTGGATAAGGCGGCCGTTTATTTTAAATCGGGCAGCCTGTACCAGTGCCAACCCGAAGAGGGCTACACCTGCAAAAAGTACATGGGCAACAAAAACAATTTTATGAATTCAGTAATTGTAGTGGAGCATCCTGATGGAACTACTTACCTGGTAGCCCTCATGTCAAACGTACTCAAAAAGAACTCTGCCATCGATCACAATGCGCTGGCTTCAAAAATCGATCGGGTAATTCGCGCCAAATAAGGGACTATGGTTCCGCACCGTTGGGTTCTTCACTCATGGCCCGAATGGCTTTCAGGGCAAACGTCTTAATTTTTTTATCAGGATGGTTGGCATAATTGCTGGCCAGTGGCAGGTAGCGTTGGTCTTTAAGTACCGAAAGCAGGTACAAAACGGCCAGTTTCAGCTTTACATCTTTTCCTTCCATTAGCATTGTAAAGCATTCGTGTTGTCCTATAATCTTAATCTTCAGGTCTTTTAAAACTTCGCGTGTAATGGTTTCGGTGAGCGAAGTTTCTATAATCGGAATTAAAATACGTTTCAGGTCAGTGTCCAGCAGGTTGTCCAGAAACTCAATGGCGTTGATGCGCATTTCCGTTTTGCCACTTTTCAGCTCGCGGTAAATGGTATTGATCTCGTCGGGCGGGTATTTCAGTCCTAAAAACTTGAAAATCCGATACAGGTTGTCATCCAGTCTTTTTTCCAGCAAATGTATCAGGCTGTTGTTGGCATCGCGCAGGGCCTCGCTGGTGGTATAGCCCAGTTGTTGGTTTTCCTGTTGCACGTACAGGGCCGTTAGGGTATTCATAAAAAGCCGGGCCTCCTCGTAAATGTTGTGGATGATTCGCTTGTTGTAAAAGGTAAGGTGGGGCCTGGATTGTTTTAGTTTCCACAAACAAATAACGGCCTGGTTTCTTACAGAAGTTTCTTTGTATTCCAGCAATTCAAAAAGGTAGTCCACCCCATACTGTGTTCCAATTTTTTCAAGAACGATGGGGATGTTGCAAATTATTTCTGTGGACAGGGATTCGGAACGAACCTTTTGCTGCAGCACCTCAATAAGGCGAAACCCAAACTGAGCCAGAGCCGAGGTGGCCTCCTCGCGCAGGGCAATGTTGGCCGAAGATTCGAGCAGTAAGGGTATAAAGTACCCATCCAGGGTACGGCCTGCAGCCTTTGTGGCGGCCTTTTGAATGGCCTCGTCGCTATGGCTTAAGGAATCCACTATAAATGCATAGTGTGTGGTAAGCTTGGCAGCACTAATGATGTGTAAAAGCTGCAGTGTCCGGTATTGTTTTTCGTCCGGCGATGTGCAGTGGATGAGTTCCTGAAGCTTTTCCTCTACCAACGCAGTAAACTTGTATTGTTCCCTTATTTCCGGGGTATCGCGGGTTTCGTTGCTGAGCGCAAGCAGTGCTGCCAAACAAATCGTAACATCGGCCGAACGGAGGTAGTGCTGCAACAGCTCCATTCGGTTTGTGCCGGCATGTTCAATCAAATATTCAATGGCTGCCACCTTTATGGCATCCGCGGCATGCACCAGCGGGGCAATCTGTTCCGAAAGGTTTTCTGTGCGATAAAAATACAATTTACGGATGGCCTCCAACACAATTTCGGGGGAAGGGTGCGCCAGCAACTTTTTTAGAGGGGTAAAGAGTTTTTCGTGCTTCAGGTCATCGGTATGTTTCAGTACGTATAAAATTTGTTTGTCGCTGCCGCTTTCCAGTACGTTCAGCAGCCCGCTGTACACCGATTCGCTGGTCAGGTCGAGCAGCCCTCCTTTGCTTTTTACCGGCACCTCCTGCAGGTTTAGCTTGCTTTTGAATTGCGAAATGTACTCCTGCCTGATTTTTACAATGAAACGAATCCACAACCCGATAAGCAACAGAATAAGAATGCTTACCGCCTGCACTGAAATGTTAAACCCACTGATAAGGATGATGAGCAGAATACCCCCAAAGCCGGTGGCGAAACTATCTACAAATACATCGATAAAGGTTTTGGTTTGCTGTTTTATTTCACCGGGTATGGGGAGTGCCAGCAATTCGGTGGCTGATTTATTAACGGATTGTTTCAGGCTGCCATCGCTGGCTTTTATAAAAATAGCCGAGAATAATCCGGGAGAAACCAGGATGGAAATGGCACCCAGCAAAATGCCCACCGGAAGAAAAAATAACGAAACACCTACCCCGTACATCCCCACAACTCTGCGTGTTATAAACAATTGAATGAGCAACGACAAAATGTTAAAGTTGGAAAACCAGAATCCAAAAAATGCCGTCAAATCATCGGGGTTGGTAATTTTTTGGGAGGAAATGGCACTGAACTGAAATTCTACCAGTTTGGCCACCAGTACACTTAAGGCTGTGATTACAGCCATGTAGGTGAGGTGTTTGGAGTTAAGAATCAAGCGTAATGGATGCTCGGAGACTTTTCCCATGCGCTCTTTTCGAATAAATACCGATTGCGATACTTCGGTATTGCTTTTCCAAATGAGGCGGGTAAGGGGGATGCACGCCAGCAAAAAAAGCACCCCGATAAACAGCAGATTTTCGCTTCCCAGTAAGGAGGCCAGTACTGAGGTCAGATAGCCTCCGAAAATGCCTCCGGCAATAGCGGCTCCGCCAATTAAACTGAACAGCCGTTTGGCCTCTCGGGCATTAAAAATAAGGTTGGCAAGTATCCAGAATTGCGACGTTGCCAATACCCCAAAAATGGATATCCAGGCATAAAAAAAGTACAGCACCCAGTGGTCTATCCAATTCATTTTTAGCAGCACCGAAAAAGCACTGAGGGCTATAACTGAGGTGAACAGGGTGAACTGTATAATTTTATTAAGCGGAATGCGGTTTAAAAAGCGGGAATAAAACAAGGTGATTATACCGGCTAAAAAAGCGACCAAAATAAAGGCAATTGGTAACTTTTTTATGCCCACCTCTGATAGAAAAAGCGAATTGATGGTAGGCTTAAACAGCAATACCGTAGAAATGAGAAGGAAAATGGTCAGTTGCATTAGCATGACTCTTTTTACTTCTCCCTGGCGTACATCAAATACGCGTAAATAAAACCGCTTTAATGGTGTGGTGTGGAATATGTCATAAATCCGCTCCTGCTTCATGAGTGTTTAGCATATTATCGATAACCGAAGCCACATTACGAAGAATGGATTCGCCATCTGCATCTTCCAGTAAAACTACCAAAATATATCTTCTTTCAGGCCCCCATACCAATACAGAATCGGCATGAAAATTTTGCCAGGTACCCGATTTGCGGTAAAGGTGCGCTTTGGGGGCTCGTTTTTTTAAGGTGTTTACGAATTTATGGTTAATCTCCGGATTGTCCATGTAATCGAGCATTTGACTGGAACGCTCGGGCGATACGAGTTTGCCATACGCCATCATGTAATAAAAGCGGCAAACCTGAGTAACCGTTGCTCCATGGCTAATTCCTTTTAATGGGTCGGGGCGGCGTTCCCCGGTTTTTGCATACCTTTTTCCAACCCACAATCCTCCGCCAAACTGCTCGTCATACAAGTCGTACTCGGGCGATTTTAATACCTTTTCAATGTTTTCAAATCCCACCAGGTCAATTAATTCGGTGGCAGCACTGTTGCTTGATCTGCTGATCATTTGGCGCATACTTACCTGCAACTCGGGCGTTTCGGTGATTTCACCCTTTTCAATTCCGTCCATCACAGCAAGCAAAATGGCTATTTTAGGTAAACTGGCTGCGTACATCATTACGTTACCATTTAAACGGGCGTACTGGGGTTGGTAAGGGTTACTTAGGTCTACCACACCAATGGCCATTTTCTTTTGCTGAATCAGCCTTTTCCAACGCTCGTTTGAAAACATGGCATTCTGAAGCACCTGTTGAAAATCAGGCTGGATAATGTTTCTAAGGTAAGGAACCGTATCGGGGGCGATGTTGATGGGTACCGACAAAATGGGGGGAGATACGAGAACGGGCACCTCTTCCTGCGCGAGAGGTGTACACGCAAAAATCACAAAAAATGAAAAGAGAAGAAGCGGTTTTATGCTCATGGCAGATGGGTGTATTGGGTTGTTTTATAGTGGATTATTGTGTAAGAAGTAATAGATATTTTTGCACCAAATGTATAGCTAATTCAGATATGCCAATATGGTCGGAAAAAAATTATTTCGGATTTAAGTTTTGTTAATAATCCCGCTTTTTTAGTGCTTGTAATGCTGCCTTACTACCGGTAAAAACACCCATCTTTCCGGTGTAAAAATGCGGTTGTGCATTACTCCTCCACAACCCACTCATGTATCCCGGCAGAAAATTTTTCCGGTAACTGCACATACAGGCGTAGGGCGGAGGTGTTTACCGGTGTAAACTGCATTTCGTTCCAGGCATCTTTTGTAACCTGGTAGGCGTTGAGGTTTTTTACCGGAACCCAGGTATTGCCTTTTTTGTACCGTACTTCCCATTTTTCAGGAATCCGGCATCCACCAAAAGGGCCGTCGTCAAACCAATACACTTTGGTTTGCGATGCCTGCAGGCTTTTGCCAAAATTGCATTCCACCCAAACCGTAGTGTCGCTTAAGGGCCACCAGTGACTAAACGGAAACTGGTGGTCATTGGCCGATGTTGGCATCAACTGATCGTTAATGGATTGAGGTGCACTGGGTGTTACCTGCCAGCTTATGCGGCTGGTACTGGCAATGCTGGGGAAAGGAAGAGGCCGGATACTGCTTTCGGTGTAAGGGAGCCAAACCATCATTTCACCCGGCCCCCGGTTGTTCCACAAATAATACGGCGTTAGCCATAGCCGTTGTTCGGACTGAAAAGAGATGCCTCCATCTTTGGTCGCAACGGCTGCCCTGGCGCTTGCTTGTATGCGGCTTGCCCCACCGTAAAAAGTGGAGTCGAACCGGGATTGCAACGGTTGATGCTTCGAAAATATCAGGTTAAGCACTTTTCCATCCCGGGCATCGGGCCATTCTGCTGCATATACAATGGGGCCTTGCTGTACGGCAAATTTATTTCTATCGGCCTTAACGTTGTTGTTGGCCTCCACCACCCGTGGCAGCATTGGCAGGTACAGTTCAACTACATCCCCTTTGGTCCATTTGCGCAGCAGTACGGCATAGCCATTGTTCATATGGTAGGTGGCCGGGGCATTGTTTATGGTGAGTTTAAATTCGGGTGCCAGCGAATCTGAAAAATGGTACAGTTCGCCCGGCAAAACAGATCCACGGGCCCAGGCCGGAATGCGGATTTTCAACGCAAATTTTTCTGCTTTTGGGGGGCTGATGTACATTTTTACCCGGCCATCCCACGGATAAGCAGTTTCCTGTTGTATGCGCAGCGAGTCCTTACCTAAAGGAAGTACAGCCGTATTGCTCATAAATAAATTTACAAATACATCGGTGCCCTGTTGGGCATAAATGTACCCTGGAAGGGATGGAAGCAGGCGGGCAACATTGGGTGGACAGCAGGCGCAGCCAAACCAGGCACTGCGTTTGTGTTGTCCCATGGATTCCAGTACGTTGGGGTAAAAAAAGCGATCGCCACTGTGCGAAACGCCGGAAAGAAACGCGTTGTACAGGGTTTTCTCCAGCACGTCGTAATACCGGGCATCACCCTCCAGTAAAAACATGCGCTTGTTCCAAAAAATGTTTCCGGCCGAGGCACAGGTTTCGCAATAGGCCGACATGTTGGGCAGGTCATACGCGGCATCAAAGCCTTCATTTCCACCCCCTGAACCAATGCCCCCTGTAACGTAGGTTTTTTTGTTTACCAGGTCGTCCCAAATGGTGCGCAGGGCATTTTTATAGGTTGTATCGGAGTACAGCGAAGCAATATCGGCCATGGCAGAATACATATAGGTGGCCCTTACGGCATGCCCTACAGGTTCTTTCTGGTGCACAACTTTTTCATGCGCCTGGCTGTAGGCCTCGCCTCCCGGCCCGCGAATGTCTAAAAAATATTTGGCCAGGTTGAGGTATTCTTTTTTCCCGGTGGCATGGTAAAGCCGCACCAGAGCCATTTCCACAATCTGGTGTCCCGGGCCAAATTCCAATTTTCCCGGGCCAAAATCCTGCACAAGCAAATCGGCATTTTTAGTGGCTATATTCAGTAAGGTGGATTTGCCGGTTGCCGCATAGTGCGCCACAGCGGCTTCGTATAAATGTC
>JAUIMD010000129.1 GCA_030433225.1 Bacteroidia bacterium | reverse complement strand
CAGGGTTGACAAGGTCGTGAGACGGGGTCGCGAGGATCGCGTTGGCGCAATCCCGAAGGACTGTCCGCGACAACTCGAGGGTTGCGCCGGCGACCCACGGTCCAGACGGCAAGCCACAGCAGCCATGCCGCTCCGCCGCCTGCGCCGCGGCCAGCGTCACAGCCCTCGTCATGGCCCCCGCGGGGCGCCTCGACCGCAGCCCCGCTGTCGGCGGCCACGTGCGCGTCTGCCGCGTCCCGCTGCGTGTCGCGGGTGTCGGCGCCGGCGTCGATGGGCCCACGAGAGTCCGCGACGTCGGCGTCGGCCGACGGCGCGGTGACGGCGACCCCGCCGAGGATGCGCGGGGCGACGACGAAGGAGGGCGCAGGGCAGCGGAGCGGCCCCCCCGCCACGACCAAGCCAAACGCTGTCTCCAGGGGCGCCTCCTCGCCTGCCCACCCGACCGGGAGGCGATTGCGCCCCCCGCTCATCCTTCATACGTTTGTAAAATTGCAGGGGGTCGGTAATTTGCCACCGCGCATAGGTATCAATATGAATGTATTTTTTGTCTTTTGTTGGAACCTGGTTGGGGTCTCCATCCCATTCTAAATAGCGTTTGTCGAAATAATTTGCGGTTTGAATAAACGGGGTTTTAAATTTTAAACCAGGCGTGGTTATGGCTTCGCCAACGGGTTTACCGAATTGGGTAATTACTACTTGTTCGGTTTCGTTCACAACAAATGTGCTGGCTCTAAACAATATGGCCAGTGCAATTGCCAGTGCAATTATTAAGCTGAGTTTACTTGTTTTCATTGTTTTGGCGTTGTAGTTGCATTTGTAATAATGGCAGAACATTGTTTCCCTTTTCGTCGGTAATGATTTTATGGCCTGATTTTGGCAAAATGTCCTGCATGGTTTCCAGGTATATCCGGGTTTTGGTTACTTCGGGAGCTTTCACGTATTCCACATACAGCTCATTAAAGCGGGCCACTTCTCCTTTGGCAATGTTTACCCTTTCGGTGGCATATCCTTCTGCCTTTTGTATGGTTTCTTCGGCTTGTCCGGCTGCTTTAGGTATTACCTTGTTGTACTCTGATTTCGCCTTGTTGATCAGGGTTTCTTTTTCTTGCTGTGCTTCGTTTACGGCGTTAAAAGCCGCTTTTACCGGTTCGGGTGGATTTACATCCTGCAACACCACCTGGTCAATTTTTACCCCCAGCGAGTATTCCTTGCAAATTTGCTGGGTCAGCTCTTTCAGTCTTCCGGCAATTTCGGACCGGCCTACGGTAAGCACCTCATTTACGGTGCGGTCGCCCACCACCTGGCGCATAGCTGCTTCGCTAATGTCGCGTAATGTGGCACTGGGGTTGCGTACTTTAAATAAATAATTGTAAGGATTGTCAATGCGGTATTGCACTACCCACTCAACATTGGCCAGGTTTAAATCGCCGGTAAGCATTAACGATTCACCAATGTTGGCCCCATCTTCCTGGTAGGTTGATCGTACATCGGCACGCAGGGTTCGAAAACCAAACTCCAGCTTTTGCTGACGCTCAACCGGCACTTTAATAACATTTTCAACAAACGGAACTTTAAAGTTTAAGCCGGGTTCCACCGTTTTTACATATTGGCCAAAACGGGTAACTACACCCACCTCTTCGGGTTCCACCTGAAAAAATGAACTGTACCCTATAACCACCAGGGCAAGAATAAGAAGTACCAGCCGTGCGTTTTTTAAAACGGACCTGACTTCATCGGGGATTTTAAAATTAAAGGGGGATTGCTGCGCCATAATTGTTTATTTGCTACATAAATTGCTTAAAGGTAACAATATGTGTTTGTTCCTTCAAACATGCTGTATAATTTCTGTTGCAAAACAACAATTTGCTTATCGGGTAAAAAAAAGAGGCTGATATATCAACCTCTTTCCTTGTATTATTCTCCTTCCAGCTCTATTTTTTCTCCGGACCGGTATTTCCCGGACGTTTTTTTCGTCGGTAGTTTCTTCTTTTTTTCGGAGCATCGCCATTGGTCGCGCCGGGTGCCGCCTGTTGAGCTTGTGGATTTTTTTGGTTTTGCGAATTTTGTGGCTTTTGCGGCTTCTTTTTGGTGTTGTTTCTGCGTTTGGTACGAATGGTTTTTTTGATGGACTTTTGGGCATCTTCAATGGAACCCAGTATGTCGGTGTACTTTTCATTCGGAGATGAAGGAGCATCTGCCAAGAGGCCTTCGGCCTTAATCCCTCGTTTGTTGAGGGCAATGATTTCTTTCACACGATCAAGCGGTACAGGAATAAAGCTGTTGCCCGACTCCTCGGGGTACGAGTACCAGATGATACGCTTCATTATGTCGACCTTCTCTTTTTTTGCAAACCCTTTGGCCATGTCCAGTTGAATTACATCGGCCGGGATGTCTTTCCAAGCCTCTTCGTACTGATCCAGTTCATACATCAGGCAGCATTTAAGTTTGCCGCACTTACCCAATAAACGTTGGGATGATTCGGGCAGATCCTGTTTACGTGCGGCTGATGACGAAACCGAGTCGAAATCTGTACGCCACGATGAGCAGCACAATTCTCTTCCGCACGAGCCAATTCCGCCCACCATGCCGGCTTCCTGACGGGCGCCAATCTGGTGCATTTCAATAATCAGGCTAAATTCGCGGCGGTAAGTTTTAATCAGTTCCCTAAAATCTACCCGACCATCAGCAATGTAATGAAAGGTGGCTTTTTTTTGGTCGGCCCGTAATTCCACATCGCTTATTTTCATGTCGAGTCCTATTTCGTCGACCAACTGGCGCGATTTGACCATCATTTTGTGTTCGCGGCCCCGTGCCTCTTTCCAACTGCTAACCTCATGGGGTTTGGCGATGCGAAACACCAGCGGAATGTCCTTTTCGGCCACCCGTTTTTTTTGGCGCTGAAACTTAAGTTCGGCCAGTTTCCCGGTATAACTCACTACGCCAACATCGTAACCGTAATCGGCTTGTACGCTCACAATGTCGCCCCTTTTTATGGGGATTTCGTTGGTGTTGCGAAAAATCTGTTTGCGATTGTTTTTAAACGAAACTTCTACTTTGTTGCTCAAATTTGAGGTGTCCGGCAAATCGCCGAGCCAATCGTATGAAGTATTTAAGGTATATTTTACAACATCTTTATCCGAAAAGGTGCTGCCGTCTTTTATATCAATTATTGTGCTTTTAAAGCTACATCCTGCACATCCCATTATCTACAATTTTCAAAAAGCTGCTAACATAACATATTTTTAAAAGTCTTTGTTTGGTTTTGCCTTAATTTAGAATAATTAACATCACGTTTCCGTAACTTTAAAAGCATCCGTCCTGTTAACCGCGAACCTTGCCCTTATGTACTGTGTAGTTTATTCATAACCCTATAAAATACAGCAACATGAAATACGAATATAAAAACAGGATTAAGCGCATAAAAGCCATCTTGTCGGATACGGATGGTGTGCTGCTTCGCAGGCAGGAGTTTTTCTATGCCGACATTGACTCCGGTAAAAAACGCAATCTTCACTTAGATGATGCCAATATGATTCGGCGCATTTCAGGTACCGATTTAAACATAGGGTTTCGGTGTAGTCATGAGTTGCCGTTTTGTAAGGAAAAACTTTACAGTTATGGCATTTCTGATATTTTCACCTTGTCCAACAATGTAAACGAATCCATACAGCAGTTTCTGAATCATTATAACCTGCACATTAGTGAAATCGGCTACCTTACTGCCAGCCCTTCCAATGTATTGCACTACCTGCCCAGGTTGCTAACGTTTGTTCCGGGCGATGTGCCTTCGCGTGAAAAGAAACTTGCCGTGCATGCCACTCAAAAGGTTGGCGGGCAGGGGTGTTTGGCCGAAGTAATACGCCTGGTGCTGGACGCAAAAAATGCACCCAATAAAGGATTTGAAAAAAGAGACTTAACCGGGTATCATCCCTTTTATTATTAGTAGTTATGCGCAATTATGTTTATAAATATACAGCCTGCGGCGAGGAGGTTTTTATGCGGGATAAAGATGGTTTTGAAACCTGGGTTTACTCATGCAATACCTGCGAAGAAGCCGAGCACAAGGCAAAAGATTTGCAACAAGCGTTGTTAAATGAAAACCCTGAAAGAATCCAACGTTCCAACGCAACCCGCTATGATTTTTAATTGGGGCAAGTTGGTGGCATTGCCTTTTTAGCTGGCAAAGCGATTCTCCCTATGGTTAATCCCAATTTCATTTTGATAGCCGGGCATACATTAAATCTATTGGTTTTGTGTTTTTGCCACTTTTAATTCGCGTTAGGTGACATTTGTCAAGTATCCTGCATGTACATGCAAGAATGCTCTACTTGCAAGATGTGCGCATTGGTTTTTTGCTATTTTTGCATAAAAGTTAGCAGGGATGAAAGTACCAGAAAACACTGTGGAAGAGAAGAAAAAACTCAATTTTATTGAAGAGATTGTTGAACAGGATTTAAATGAAGGCCTGAATGATGGCCGTGTTCATACACGTTTCCCGCCCGAACCAAACGGTTACCTTCACATTGGACATGCCAAAGCCATTTGTTTGGATTTTGGAATAGCATTGAAGTATGGAGGAAAATGTAACCTCCGTTTCGATGACACCAATCCGGTAAAAGAAGATGTGGAATATGTAGATTCCATTAAGGAAGACATTAAATGGTTAGGATACGATTGGGGGAATCGTGAGTTTTACGCTTCAGACTATTTTCAGCAGTTGTACGATTTTGCCACCGACCTTATTAAAAGAGGGCTGGCATATGTGGATGATCAAAATGCAGAAACCATAGCCAAGCAAAAAGGTACACCCACGCAACCGGGCACACATAGTCCGTACCGCGATAGACCGATAGAAGAAAGTCTGGACCTTTTTGAGCGTATGAATAAGGGAGAGTTTGAGGCAGGGGCGCGGGTGTTACGGGCAAAAATTGACATGGCATCCAGCAATATGCACCTGCGGGACCCGCTCATGTATCGCATCATTCATATCCCGCATCACCGCACAGGCGATACCTGGAAGGTATATCCAATGTACGATTTTGCCCATGGACAATCCGATTATTTTGAAGGCATTACCCACTCGCTTTGCACTCTGGAGTTTGAAGTGCACCGGCCCTTGTACGACTGGTTTGCTGAGCAACTGAAAAGTGGCGATTATAAGCCGAAACAACGTGAATTTAACCGCTTAAACCTTACCTATACAGTAATGAGCAAGCGTAAACTTTTGCAATTGGTGCAAGAGGGCTACGTTAACGGTTGGGATGATCCACGCATGCCTACCATTTGTGGATTGCGACGTCGGGGATATACCGCCGACTCCATACAAAACTTTATTAACCGCATTGGGTACACAAAATTTGAAGCTACCAACGATGTAGCTTTGCTGGAACACTCTATTCGGGAGGATTTAAATAAAAAAGCAGCACGCATGAATGCTGTATTGCATCCGTTAAAACTAATAATAACCAATTACCCGGAGGATAAAACGGAATGGATGCATACCATTAATAATCCTGAAGACGATTCGATGGGCGATCGTGAAATTCCGTTTTCGCGTGAGGTGTACATCGAAAAGGATGATTTCATGATTGATGCACCTAAAAAATACTTTCGCCTGGCGCCGGGAAGGGAGGTAAGGCTGAAAAGTGCCTACATTATTAAATGCGAAGATTACAAAGTGGATGAGGCTACCGGCGAAGTTGTTGAGGTGTATTGTACGCTGGACCCTGAAACCAAAAGTGGTATGCCGCAAAGCAACCGTAAGGTAAAAGGCACCTTGCACTGGGTTTCGAAAGCACACGCGGTTGATGTGGAGGTGCGTTTGTACGATCGCTTATTTAACAACCCCGATCCCCTTGGAAATAAAGAAGTGGATTTTCTGGAACACCTGAACCCCGACTCGCTAACGGTACTAAAGGGTTGTAAAGTAGAGCCAGAACTGGCAAAGGCTAAGCCGCTGGACGTGTTTCAATTTCAACGGGTCGGCTATTTTAATGTGGATAAAGACAGTACCCCCGGTCACATGGTGTTTAACCGAACAGTGGCTTTGCGCGACGGGTGGACCAATAAAAAATAACAATAACCTTTCAAAGGTGGCAAAAGGGTGTTCCTTACGGGATGCCCTTTTTGCATTAAAACATGAGTAAAATCCATATAGGTCTGGTAATAAGGCTGGCAATGTAGGTGAGAAGAATGGTTCGTGTCTGGTGAAAGCTCAAACTCGTGAATAGAGCAGTTGGCGGGGTTATATGAAATAACGCTATCGTCACGACG
>JAUIMD010000128.1 GCA_030433225.1 Bacteroidia bacterium | reverse complement strand
CCGAAGGGGCCGCCCCCGATCCGCTGGCCGCGCAGATCATGAACCGGCGGTCCTGCAAGGAGCCGTTCGAGGACCGTCCCGTGCCTGCGGCACTGGCAAACGAACTGGAACTGCAGGTGGATGTCTACACCGGCTTCTGCAAGGGCTACAATGCGGTAAAAAACATCAATAACGCCCCCGTAATCTGCCGGAAAAGGTACATCGAAACTTACAATGTGTATGGCACGATCAGACATAGGCTTTAAGTATTATGTAATAGACTTCCGTTGTGATGAACTGCTAAAAGTAACAAAAAATATGGATGCCTCAGCCTTACACGCTGCCATCGGTATGCTACTTACATGTAGATGCCGGTGGTTATGCTACGGGTTTTCTTTTCGAGCCAGTCTTTTTCGTTGGGGCTTAGGTGTGGCAATAGCTGCGCTTTAACCGTTTGGTGATAGCTATTAATTTGGCTTATTTCCGTTTTGGTTAACAATTCAGTGTCCATTAATTGAAGATCGTACGGAAAAAGGGTTAACGTTCGGAACGTTAAAAACTGTCCGAATGGGTTGGTTTCCTTTTCTGTCACCACCACCAGATTTTCAATACGAATGCCGTACTCGCCCTGGCGGTACACCCCCGGTTCAACGGAGCAAATCATGCCCGGCTGAAGGGTGACCGGATTATGCTCTTTTCGTATGGAGTGCGGACCTTCATGCACATTGAGGTAATGCCCAACCCCGTGGCCGGTTCCATGGCCATAATCGAGGTTGTTGTGCCATAAAAACTGACGGGCCAGCGCATCCAGCTGATCGCCACGTGTTTGTTGAGGAAATGTGGCATGCGACAATGCCAGGTGACCTTTTAATACCAGGGTATAATCCACCTTAGCCTGTTGAGGTACCGCTCCTAATGCAACCGTTCGGGTAATGTCGGTAGTGCCATGGCTGTATTGTCCACCTGAATCCAACAGAAAAATTCCCTTACAGGTAAGTTTGCGGTCGCTTTCTGCTTTGGCGGAATAATGCACAATGGCACCGTTCTCCTGGTAGCCGGCAATGGGGGAAAAGCTGTCGTCCTTAAAGTCATTCTGCAGGCTTCTGAAAGAATTGAGTTGCACACCTACCGCATGCTCCCCGGGTTGATTTCCCTTGCTCAGCTCCTCCTCAAGCCACATAAAAAAGCGTACGAGCGCCACCCCGTCTTTAACCATGGCATCTTCTATCCCTTTTAATTCGGTCGGGTTTTTAAGTGCTTTTTGCATGGATACCCACGAGGTGTCTTCAATGGGGGTGTGGAATTGCTGCAGGGCCTTAAATATGCCATAATTAAGGCGAACAGGGTCGATGCCAACTTTTGCCAGTGTTACTTGGTGTTTCAGGTGGTCCTCAATGGCATCCATGGTTACACAAGTGATACTTGTGTGGCTGGCCAGTTCTTCGGGAACTTTCTCCGGATGGATGTACAAAAACGCATCATGCGCAGTTACCAGTGCATATGCAATGCAAACCGGGTTATAGGCAATATCGGTGCCCCGGATGTTAAACAACCAGGCAATTTCATCCAGAGACGAAATGAAATATCCGTCCAGGGTATGCGCCGTCATATGCTCCCGCAAGCGACTCAGTTTTTGGGCCACGGTTTCGCCGGTGAGCGTATCGCTTAAAACTATGGCTTTATTTAGTGGCAGCGGCGGGCGATCGATCCATATTGCATCTACAAAGTCCGCCACACTTTTTAACGTTATGCGGTGCGCTGACAGTTCTTTTTCCATTTGCCGGTAATCTCGTACAGAAAACAGCAACGGGTTCAGGCCTACTGCCTTTCCTTCTCCTGCAAGGCGGGTAATCCATTGCAATAAGTTAGGTGTTTCGGGCAGTCCGCTCTTGAAAAGCTGAATGCCGGTGTTGCTCAGTTCTTTTTCTGCCTGAAGAAAATAACGGCTGTCGGTCCACAGTCCGGCATCGTTTTCGGTGACCACAATTTTTCCGGCCGAACCGGTAAAGCCACTGATGTACTCGCGTTGATTCCAACAGGCGGGTAAGTATTCACTTAAAAAAGGGTCGGTGCCGGGAATAATGTACGCAGAAATATCTTCCTGCCGCATGCGTTCACGAAGCTTTTGTAGGCGCTGAGCTATTTTGTGCATTTTTTTATTTTAATTCGATGGTGCTGTTATAGCCAATAATCCCAATTTGTGCGCGGGTTTCTGTATTGCCCAAAACGCCCGAGTAGGTTTTTTGGTGGAGGTCTTCCACAAGGGTGGCAGAAAGATTGGCAGGGTATACAAATGTACCGTAGGTAAGGGCCGCATTCAGGTAATACGAACTTTCTGGTGCTGTTTGAATGCGGGCCTCTGCATTTTGCAGACTTAAATTTAAAGTGCTAAAAGCAGGGGAAACCGCATCCACCTGAAGGTTCCCATGGTTTAGCTCTACCTCCATCCCGTGCAAAAGTTGCCCAATATTTACCCTTGTTTGCTCTCCCGCCAATTGAAACCCGGAAACAGTTTTCAGGTGGAAGTTGTCGTTGCTGGAATTTGCGTTGACCGTTTCCGCTTTGTCAATACTTACCACAGAGTAGGAGGATTCAAAGACACTTCCCCTGCTTTCTTTCAGTGTTACCGATGCATTATTTAATTGAAAGTGGATTGAATCGCACTTTTCTGCGGTTAACGTGGCAAAGGTGAGCGAAATTGTGTTGGAGGAATTTGGGGGGCAGTATAAATTCTTGCAGGTTATTTTACCGTATTCCAACGTAATGTCTTTGGTGCCAAATGCATTGAAAATGTCAAGGTCACCGTACCTGTTGTTTATAACGAGGTTTACAGAGTCGGGCATGTAAATGGTGTAATGCACGCCAGCGAGAGCGGCATTGTTCAGGTCTTCGTCGTACACCGTTTTTATCCGTAGCGATTTTTGAGAAATTACCGTACTGGGGTCGATGTACCGGAATATTTCTGAGGTGTCAGAAATTTCAATAACATCGGCCACCACCATGGCTTTCACGGTAATAGAATCCCCCGTGGCAGGCAACAACACAATGTTTCCATAAGCATTGGTGATGTGTAAGGAGGTGATTCCATCCTTCGGAAAATGTTTCTGAATTTCCTTGGTAGCGGTAAAGCTCCACACATTTAGGGGAAAAAGAAGGCATATCAGGTACACTATTTTATTCATGTTGCACGCGTTAATTCCAAATTAATCATGCAAGCAAAGATAAAAGAAAATAGTGGTGTCAAAACCGTTTTCGCTATTCGGTTGGTTCCATCGCGGCCTTAAGGGGTGATTTTGTATTTGTATGCTTTTATAGTGTTGGAAAAGAAAGTGGGTACATAAATTGTTTTCTTTTGCCGGTGGCTACCAATGTCGGCGGTGTTGTATCCCAGCTCCTGGCTTTCTTCCAATGAAATGAGGGGGCGGCCTGCAACCAAACCCAATATACGTCCGCGCCAATTGGTTCCGATAAATACCTGGTCCGAAATTTGTTCCAGCCCGTCAATCTGTTCGGTATTTTCCACCAGAATTTTAATTTCGCCGGAGGTTTTGTCCAGGGCCAGTAGGTGATTAGAGCCCAGGTAAAGGGTTTGTGGCGTATTAAAAAGGCCGTTGAGAACCTGTGTTGCTTCTGATTTATGGTACACTTCAACCTTGCCGTTTTTCAGGCGGTGTACAATGCCCGTTCGCGAATCGGTAAAAAAGATGCTGTTGTCAGGTTCGTCACAGGCCACATCGTTTAAAAATACAGCGCCATCAACGGCTATTCTTTTTTCAATACTGGCTGTGGCAATGTCAATAACCACAAGCTCATCAATGTCGGTTACAAAAAGTTTGCCGCGCAGTACATCCATTCCCTTTGGGGCATTTAAGCCATTTACCCACTGCGCGGTGTGCACACTTCCGTCCAAATTCAACAGGGCAATGTAACCGGTGCTGTCTTTGTCGGCCGGTTTTTTACTGCCAATACACGATACAAACAACACATTTTTCGTTGGATAGTACCGAACGGATTCAGGAGTGGATACAACGGTGTCTGATGTCCATACCTCCTGAAGGGTAAGGGTTTGCGCATTAATACTCATCGAGAAAAGGAGAACAGCCCCGGCAAGCAGAGCCCGTAAGCTTAATGGTTTTAGAGTAGCGGTTTTCATGATAAAAGCATTTAAAAGGGGATGTATAAATGTATGTTGATTCTTCACAAACTTACAATTTCCCGTTTAAGGGGTAAAAAACTTGCCTGTAATTCCTTGTTCAGATGAATGGGAAATGCCTTTGTAGAGGTGGTTTATCCTTAATTTCACCCAAGAAACTGTGTTGTTTCATAAAAATAAAGATACATTTGTTTGTAATGAAGAACTCCATTAAATCAGAGAATTATGCCATTTAAGATTACGGAAGTCTGTATTGGTTGCGGCACCTGCCTTGGAGAATGTCCGACAGAAGCAATTGCTCAGGTGGAAGATGTTTTTGTTATTAACCCGCAATTGTGTAATAATTCATCGGCGTGTGTGGATGTGTGCCCTGTAGATGCCATTGTGCCGGCTTAACCTGTTCCGCCTAAAAGATACCCAATGAACCTGTGTTGGGTTTTTTATTGACAAAATGTAAGGGCATTGGCATTGGATTGCACCCTTTTTTATCCTTTCGTAGAAATAATGCGATCTTTTCTTAAAATCCACACAGCTTCCTGTTTTTTTGTTTATTTTGTGTACAAATAATGTCAAGGACCAAAATGTTTTACCTATGGAAGACAAAGAGCTCAATGAAACCCCAATGAATGAAGGGACCGGAAAGAAAAACGACGGGGTGAATGACGATGCCATTGAACAAACTCACGAAGAGGCAGCGCCCGCCGAAGAAACTCCTGAAGTAACTCCACAACCCGAAATAGAAAGTGAATCTGCCTCCACGGAAACAAGTGAGGAGGACGCAACAGAAACAACTCCCACGCCCGAAACACATGAAGAAAAGTTGGTGGCACAGGAAACAGAGGATGTACCTTCAGGTGAAGAAGAACCTCAACAGGAGGTGCAAACGGAAGAACCAGTAGCAGAGGATAAAAATAAGGAGGAGGATATTCCGGAGGCAGACTTAAGTGCGCTGGACAAAGAAGCCTTGGTGGCACGCCTGGCATTACTGGTGGAAAAAGGAAACCTCGTTGCTATAAAACAGGAGGTGGACGAAATTAAAAAACTGGTAACTCAAAAGCACCTGGATGAAGTAGAAGCCCAGCGCAGTGCATTTACGCCAGAAGAAGAGGGGGATGAATTTGTGCCTGCCAGTGATCCGGTGTACGACCGAATGAATTACCTGGCCAACCAATACCGAAATAAACGGATGGAGTCGGCCAAACTAAGCGAGCTGGAGAAGGAAAATAACCTGAAAATTAAATACGAAATAATTGAGGAGATTAAGGCTTTGGTGCAATCGCCCGAGTCGCTCAATAAAACATTTCAGCACTTTCATGAGTTGCAGGATCGGTGGAGAAATACCGGGAATGTACCGCGCGGAAATGTCAAGGATTTGTATGAAAATTACCACCTGCATGTGGAAATCTTTTATGATTACATAAAAATCAATAAAGAACTTCGCGACTACGATTTAAAAAAGAACCTGGAAAAGAAAACGGAGCTGTGCGAAAAAGCGGAAGCACTGGAAAGTGAGGCTTCAGAGTTAAAGGCATTTGGTGAGTTGCAGGAACTGCACAAAGAATGGCGTGAAACGGGGCCGGTTACCAAAGAACTGAAAGAAGAAATTTGGGAACGCTTTAAGGCGGCAACGGCGGTGATCAATAAAAAACACCAAAAGTATTACGATGACCTGAGGAGTGAGCAAAAGGAAAACCTGGTGAAGAAAACTGCACTATGTGAAAAGGTTGAAGAAATTGCAGAAAGGGAGGTAAAAAAACCTAAAGACTGGAATAAATTGGCCGATGAGGTGTTGAAAATTCAAAAAGAATGGAGAACCATTGGTTTCGCTCCTAAAAAAAGCAACAACACCATTTATGAGCGTTTCAGGGCAGCCTGCGATAAGTTTTTTGAACACAAAAGAAGTTTTTACCACGAATATAAAAAGGTGCAGGAAAAAAATCTGGCACAGAAAAATGAGCTTGTAGAAAAGGCCATTTCTATGAAGGACAGAGAGGATTGGCGGGAAGCAACCGAAGCGTTTATTGCCATCCAAAAAGAATGGAAAACAATTGGCCCCGTGCCCCGTAAATATTCCGATGCCATCTGGAAAAAATTCCGTGAAGCCTGCGATGCCTTTTTCGATGCTAAAAATGCACATTTTCATAAGGT
>JAUIMD010000127.1 GCA_030433225.1 Bacteroidia bacterium | reverse complement strand
GAATCCAGTTTTTATAGGTGTTCCAGATAATGGTTTCTGAGGTTGGTCGAACAATCAGCTCTTCTTCCAGGCGGGCTTCAGGATCCACCACAACGCCCTTTCCTTCTTCACTGTTTTTGAGACGGTAATGCGTAACAACAGCACATTCTTTGGCAAAGCCCTCCACATGGTCGGCCTCTTTACTTAAAAATGATTTGGGAATAAGCAACGGAAAGTAGGCATTTTCGTGCCCTGTTTCTTTAAACATACGGTCAAGCTCGGCCTGAATTTTTTCCCAAATAGCATAGCCATAGGGTTTTATTACCATGCACCCGCGCACAGCAGAGTTTTCTGCCAGGTTTGCCTCCTTCACTAAATCAACATACCACTGTGTGTAACTTTCACTTCGTGGAGTAAGTACGTTTGCCATCGAATATCAACTTTTTAAGAGTGCCAAAAATAGTTAAAATGAAGGCACTATCCTAACAACTTTTAAAGGAATTGGGACCGTCGATTCGCCCCAAATAATTCCTTATTTCTCAATCACTTCCAGTGTATTATCTGCTTTTATTTTGCGATAATAACACGACGAATACGGCGATTGGTCTGCTTTTTTAGCGTGACAAGCCCCTTTACCTTCGGGCGTTACCAAAAACAAAAATGAATTCTGCTCACAATTCACACGTATTTCATCCACTTTCAGCATATCGCCTGAGGTCAAGCCCTTCTTCCACAACTCATTCCGGCTTCTGCTCCAATAGGTGGCATACCCGCTGCGCTGTGTTTCTTCAAAGGCTTTTCGATTTACAAACGATAAAATAAGTACCTCTCGGGTCGTACTATCCTGCGTTACCACAGGAAGCAGTTTTTCATCATTTTCCCCAAAATCCACTAAAAATGTGTTGGTATATTCTTTTGCCATAGCCTTAATGCGTATTTTATTTCCTGCGAACGGGCAAAAATAACAAATCGTTTAAACTTTAAAGGGATTCGCAAAAGTACTTCTCCCCTTTTCTTTTTGGATGCTACTTTTTTGTAGTTTTGCGCATAAAGCTTTGCAAAATGAACATACTAATACTTAACGGTCCTAATTTAAATTTATTGGGCGTTCGGGAAAAATCGATTTACGGATCCACTTCGATGGATGAGTTTATGCTGACCCTAAATGCCGATTTCCCGGACGTTGAGCTGGAGTATTTTCAGTCGAATTCTGAAGGCGAACTTTTGGATAAAATCCATGCCGTTGGTTTCGATATTGATGGCATTGTTTTAAATGCCGGAGCTTATACCCACACATCGGTAGCATTGGCCGATGCCATTTCTGCCGTACCCACAACGGTAATTGAGGTACACATTTCCAATACCGCTCGTCGCGAGGCTTTCAGGCACACCTCTTACATTGCCCCGGTATGCAAGGGCACCATTGCCGGCTTCGGCATGGATTCATACCGATTGGCCATTGAAGCTCTGCTGTTGGCAAAGCAAAACGAAGCAGACTAAGTCGAATACTTTCGCAAAAACATTTTAGAACAGTTTTCTCATTTATGTGTTACATAATGCAAACATTGCATGTAACAACATCATTAATGGGATTTAAAACACTCATCTTCAATCTGGCTCGTATCTATCTACCGTTGCTGCTTGCCATTGCTTTAATTCTGATTTTTTCGCCCACCGTAGGGGTATTGGCAGGCATAAGCATCAGCATTGCAGCAGGCGTATATGAAGTATGGCGTTTTAAAAAAATCAACATTTTTTTGATCGGGGTAATTGCCGCTATTTTGGCAACCGGTGTTCTGTTTTATCTCCTTCGTGCCATAAGTGTCGAAAAGCTGCTTCCTCTTTTTCTGGAGCTGATTATTATTTTGCTGCTCGGCCTCATGAACCATAAGGAACGGTTTATTAACGAGTTTATGGTAAACCGACGTCAGGGGAAAAAACTGATTACCCATACCTTTATTGAACTGTATGCTTTTTATTTACGGGCCCTACTTTTTTTCCTGGCTACCCACCTGATATCAAGCTTTGCCCTGTACTCCCTAAATTTTCATGAGTTGTATCGGTTAAGCCTTTATGTTGGATTTCCTTCTACCCTGTTGCTTTTTGGCGTTTTTGCCGTGGTATATTACCACTATTCCAAAAAGCAGCTCGACGATGAGGAGTGGCTTACCGTGGTGGATGCCAAAGGCGGGGTGAAAGGAAAAGCAACCCGCAAACATTGCCACGGCGAAGAAAAACTGATGCACCCCGTAGTACACCTCCACCTGATAAAAGGCAACAGCATTTACCTGCAAAAACGACCCGATAGCAAAACCGTGCAGCCCGGAAAGTGGGATACCGCAGTGGGAGGGCATATCAGCTTTGGTGAGGATGTGGAAGCCGGCTTATTGCGCGAAGCAGAAGAAGAGCTGGGCTTAAAAAACATCACACCCCGTTTTCTTTTAAAATACGTGTGGGAAACGGATATTGAAAAGGAGCTGGTGTATATGTTTTTTGTAAAGGACATCGAAGAAATTACCATCAATACTACGGAATTGGACGATGGGAAATACTGGTCGGTACAACAAATACGGGAAAACCTGGACAAAAATGTGTTTACACCCAATTTTGAGAAAGAATTTGAACTGCTGCAAAATATTTTCTTTTAGCCCTCTAGCCCCCTTAACTTCGTTTTATTTGTACCGACTCCATTACTTTTTGGGCTGCCTGCTGACCTGATTCACTGGTACTGTCGTACATTACAAATACCTGGTAAAGTTTCAACCCATCGGTAAGCGTTAATAACAGAAATCCCCGAGGGGTATTATCCTCTATAAATGTACCACTGGTAAGCGTTGCCGGCATCGATTGAATGGTAATTTCCGTATCGTTTGCGGTAAAATTTACATTGGTGGCAGCCTCCTTTAGCTGACCAAGCACCCCTTCCTTTGCTCTGTCCACCGAAACCTGCACCCCCTCAACAAATTGTGCCGATGTGGCCGAAATGGTTAAATGAACAATCGGATTATCCATGGTATACACATCCATTGTTACAATATTTTGGCGTGCCTCCACCGGCATGCTTTCAAACTGGTCGGCATTAGACTGCAACGGCATGGGAGATTGCAAAGTCAACCCCAGGGAGCCACAGGTGTAGGTTTCCCAGCTTTTGTCATGAATTTTTGTCAGAATTTCGTCCTGGTGCGTTTCGGCAAAAGTGCTGATGTAGTTTAAAACGTATGGCTTAACAAAATAGCCGGCTACACTAAGTGCCCCAAAAAACAACACAAAAATTCCCAAAACAAGCCCCAATTTCGAAACCTTTCTTTTCGGCTTAACACGTGCCTGCTCCTCCAAATGAAGTTTTTGCTGTTCGCTAATCCCCATCGCCTCAACAAACTGTTCGAAATTTGCCCTGGGGTTTCCTTTTTTCCATTGCGTATAATTGGGTTCCAGCTTTTGACCGCAATGGGTACAAAAAGTCTGGAATTCGGATTTGAGCTCATTAAATCCGCCACATTCGGTACATTTTAAGTATTGCATAGCATTCGGTTTTTCGGTTCGCTTATTTTAAATAGGTATCCAGCCAATGTATAATTTTTGTATTCAGGTGGAGCCGTGTTTGCCCGCCTCGTATGTGATGATCCCGGTTGGTATACACATGCATATCAAATTGCTTGTTGGCCTGCACCAATGCTTCGGCATATTCCAGGGTATTTTGAAAATGCACGTTATCGTCAGCAGTACCATGCATTAACAACAATCGACCCGACAGATTTCCGGCCAACATTAATGGCGAATTTTCGTCGTACCCCTTGGGGTTTTCACTGTATTTACGCATGTACCGCTCGGTATATACCGTATCGTAAAATTTGTAGTGGGTTACGGGAGCTACCGAAACCGCAGCTTTAAATACGCCCGACGTTTGCGACAGTGCCAATGCCGATACAAAACCACCATAGCTCCAGCCGTAAATGCCTATTTTTTCGGCATCAATAAAGGGCAGGCTGCCCAGGTATTTGGCAGCTTCTGCCTGGTCGTTTACTTCCAGTTTCCCCAACTGCATGTAGGTGCATTTTCTAAATGCTTCCCCCCGGCCTCCAGTGCCACGCCCATCCACACATGCCACCACATATCCTTTCTCGGCCAGTGCCTGCTCCCAGCTTATGCCGTATTTCTCCACAACTTTTTGATTGTTGGGGCCTCCATATTGCGTTAATAATAAGGGATACGTTTTTCCTTCTTCCAAGGTGGAAGGTTTCAACATCCAACCGTTCAACTGCACTCCATCCGAGGTGGTGAATGTGAACATTTCTTTGGGCTGAACCCCATCCTCTATCAGCTTTGCTCTCAATGCCGCATTGTCTTCGAGGCTAAGTACCGGCTGTCCTTTATCATCACAAACCGTTACTTCCTGAGGTGTATTCAGGTTCTTCCATTCCAACAAAAAGTAGGTAAACGAATCGCTGAACTGCGCCTGGTTCCACCCCGGTTTTTTACTCAATTCCACCATGCGCCCTTTTGCATCAACCGCATAAATTTCGCGTTGTAAGGGAGACTTTTTAGCCGCCTGTACCAAAAACGTTTTACGCCGCGTATCGTATCCGTAAAAGTCGGTTACATCCCATTCGCCATTAGTAACCTGGCGAATTAATTTGCCGGATTGCCCGTATTGGTAAAGGTGGGCGTAACCATCCTTTTCACTCAGTAAAGCAAAGGTATTATCGGGCAAAAACTTCAGTTTTTCGTACACAAATTCCGAGATATACTTTTCCTCTTCCTCTTTAAACATTAGGCTGGAAACGGTAGACTTTGGATTGACTCCCAGCAACTCAAGCTTATCCTGGCGGCGGTTGAGTTTCACCACACAAAGCCGATCAGCAGTGGCAGTCCACAAAATTCGGGGAACATAAAAATCTTCCCCTTCTTCAGCAATTTCCATGGTTTTGGTGCGCTTGGTTTCTGAGTCGTACACCCGCACCTGAATGCGCGAATTTTGCTCTCCCACCTTGGGATACTTAAACGTAAAGGTGGAAGGGTACAATTCATTGGCCGGATGTTCTGGCCGCCGTCCCTTGTACACAGGAAAACTGAATGATTTTACGGCGCTTTCATCTGATCGCACAAAAGCCAGAAAACGGCTATCGGGCGACCATTCCCAGGCTTTTTGAAAATCGGAGCCTGAGGCAACAAATTCTTCTTCGTAAACCCAATCCGGTATCCCATTAATTACCTCATTTTTCACACCGTCGTCGGTTACCTGGTATTCAGTATCAAAGCGCAGGTTTTTAATGTACAGGTTGTTTTCGTACACATACGCCACTGCATAGCTATCGGGCGAAAAACCGGCCGCCATTTCGTACGGTTTATCCGACAAGGGGGCTACCGTACGGCGTAGTACATCAAAAACATAGTACTTGGCTTTAAATGAATGCCGGTAAACTTTCTGTTCGTTTGTGATAAACAGGATTTTCTTTTCATCAGGGCTGAAAAAATAGTTTTGTATGGTTTCAGGTCCCTGGTACATGGCCATATCCGAACTGAATATTTCCTTTACTTTTTCGCCCGTTTTATAGGCATATTGCACAATTTTACGCCCGCCCATTTCGAGCCTTGTGTAGTGCAGCCCATCGTTCATGCTGTTGTAGCCGCTCACCTTTTTTTCGGCATAGGCCTGGTTCAAAACAATATCTTCCAAAGGCACATTACCCTTTACGCTTCCAACCAAAAATGCCATTAGCACGGCCAAACCCCAGCGTTTTACCGCCGTTAAACTTTTGTTCATGTTGCTCATAAACTGAAACTCACAATTATGTTATTAAAATATTTCTGTGTACGAAGATTCACCCCGTTTTGTACCCCAATGCGCATATTAAACTCATACCTTAAAGGGTTTACATCAAAATAAATGGATCCCCCAGTGGATGCATAGTCCTGCACATTTGTGGCCACGAAGTTGCCAAATCTATCATAGTCATCCAACCACGACCGCGAAAAATCATAAAATAACCCCAGATTAACCCGCTTCAGGTACAGGAATTTTCCCAGGCTCCATTCGGGATAGAAAATCGGCATCCGATAATCGGAGGTAAAAGAATACAGGCGATGATTGCTGAATTTTTGCTCTCCCCGGGGAAACCCAATAGCATCTGGCTTGGTAAAGTAGCGTTGATTTTCTTCGCTAAAATCCCCCAGTTCTTTAAACTGGTAATTGTTGCCAATTAGTATGGCATGGTGAGGAAAAAATCCCGGAAAATTGAGCTGGGTTATCACAAATCCCAAGGCACCGGAATTTAAATCTTCACTCAAATCGGTGGAATACCCTA
>JAUIMD010000126.1 GCA_030433225.1 Bacteroidia bacterium | reverse complement strand
GCTAAACATGTTGTGTGCCCGCATAAACCCTTTGGCTTTCCCTTTGGCATACAACACATTGGGAACCCCGCTGCGTATAGGCCGACGCACCACAAACAAAGAAAAGAACACGGTTAAACTGATCCCAATCACCGGCAGTACAAAATACAGGTAGTGTATTTCGTAAACGTGCAACAACTGCCTGATTTCATGCACAAGGGTTTTAATCAGCACGGCGGCAAAACCGGTAATTACGCCAATAAGTATGCTTAACGCAATCAGATACTGCCGATCAGAAATACGACGCAACCTCCATGCGTACAGGCGCAAAAGCAACCTTCGTTTATTGTTGGAATTATTCATTTTTTTTGGCCACTGCATCGCCTTATTTACATCCGTTCCAAACTACTTAACTGGCTGGATATAATTAAATAACGAAACATCTAGATATATGATTTAAAACATGTAAAATTAAGGATAACGTATACATAAAACCCCTACCTTTTCCCTCTGTTTTGATGTTTAAATGTAAGAGAAACTTACTACAATCAAAAGTGACATTTCAAACTTTTAAATTCCAACGGTATGGAGAAAAGTTCCAGAGTAATTGAGCTAAAGGAAGTCGTAATTCGTTTTTCAGGCGATTCGGGCGATGGGATGCAACTAACGGGAACCTTGTTTTCCGACTCATCGGCACTTACCGGCAACGACATTTCCACTTTCCCGGACTACCCGGCAGAAATTCGTGCCCCACAGGGAACCATTGGTGGTGTATCCGGCTTTCAGGTACACCTGGGCAACTCAGAGGTGTACACCCCCGGCGACCTGGCCGATGTACTGGTGGCCATGAACCCGGCAGCATTAAAAGCCAACATTAACCACATCAGGCCCGGTGCTACCATTATAATGGATGTAGATGCCTTTGATGAAAAAAACCTGCGCAAGGCCGGCTATGTTGGAGATGACCCTGTGACTGAAGATTCGCTTCAGGATTTTAATATTTTAAAAGCCCCCATATCCACCCTTACCAAAGCCAGCCTGGAAGATATGGGATTGGACAAAAAAACGGTTTTGCGCACCAAAAACATGTTTGCACTAGGCCTGGTTCTGTGGTTGTTCAACCGTAACCTGGACAATGTAAACACCCTCATTGAAAAGAAATTTGGAAAAAAGCCGGAGATCGCCAAGGCCAATAAAAAAGTACTGCGCGATGGCTACAACTATGGCGTAACCATACAGGCACTCACTCCATCGTACATCATCCAGTCTGCCGATTTGGAACCGGGTGTTTACCGCAACATGAATGGCAACCAGGCCATTGCATGGGGGATGATTGCAGCTGCTGAAAAAGCCGGCCTCAAACTTTTCCTGGGCACTTACCCCATTACTCCTGCATCTGAAATATTGCAGGAATTATCCGCCCGTAAAGATTTAGGCGTAAAGGTTTTCCAGGCAGAAGATGAGATTGCCGGAATTTGTACTGCCCTGGGTGCCAGTTTCAGCGGTTCACTGGGGGCTACCTCAACCTCGGGGCCTGGCCTTGCGTTAATGTCTGAGGCTATTGGTTTGGCCGTAATGGGCGAATTACCCCTGGTAATTATTAATGTACAGCGCGGAGGCCCGTCCACCGGCCTGCCTACCAAAACCGAACAAAGCGACCTGATGCAGGCCTTATATGGAAGAAACGGGGAAAGTCCTGCCGTAGTAATGGCCGGCAGCACCCCTTCCAATTGTTTCGACTATGCATACTGGGCCTCAAAAATTGCGGTCGAGTTTATGACTCCCGTCGTCTTGCTGTCTGACAGTTTTCTGGCCAATGGCAGTCAACCCTGGAAAGTACCCAAACTGGCCGATTGGCCTGCCATTGAACCGCCATATGCCGTAGGGGCTGCACAGGATTGGCATCCGTATATACGTAAAGATGCCACCCTTACCCGGTATTGGGCAGTTCCCGGAACACCCGAATTTATGCACCGCATTGGTGGATTGGAAAAAGATTACAACACCGGCGATGTATCGTATGACCCTAAAAACCATCACCGTATGGTGGAACTCAGGGAACAAAAAGTACAGAACGTAGCAGAGGTTATTCCCGAACTGCACGTGTACGGTCCACGCAATGCCGAAGTGCTTGTGATTGGCTGGGGTGGTACTTTCGGACACATTTACACGGCTATTGATGAAATGAACCTGACCGGAGACTCCATTGCCTATGCGCATTTTAACTTTATAAAGCCCCTGCCAAAAAACACCGAAAAAGTGCTGCGCCGTTACAAAAAAGTGCTGGTGTGCGAACTGAACATGGGCCAATTTGTAAGCTACCTGCGCATGACGTATCCTGACATTCCCTTTCAGCAATTCAATAAAGTACAGGGGCTCCCCTTTACCACCTCAGAATTAAAAGAACGGTTTTTGAAACTTAAAAACGACTAACAATGGCAAACGGATATAATTTTAAAGATTTTAAAAGCAACCAAAATGTGCGCTGGTGCCCGGGTTGCGGCGACCATGCCATTTTAAGAATGCTGCAAAGTACCCTGGCCGATATTGGCCGCCCCCAGGAAGAAGTGGTGGTAGTTTCCGGTATCGGATGTTCCAGCCGCCTGCCATATTACATGAACACGTATGGATTTCACACCATCCACGGGCGTGCTCCTGCCATTGCCAGCGGGGTAAAAACAGCGCGCCCTGACTTGATGGTATGGCAGATTTCAGGCGATGGCGATGCCCTGGCCATTGGTGGAAACCATTTCATTCATGCCATACGGCGCAACATCGACATCAACATTATTTTGTTTAACAACCAGATTTATGGCTTAACAAAAGGGCAGTATTCCCCTACTTCGCGCAAGGGAACCGTGTCCAAATCCTCGCCCTTTGGTACAGTCGAAGTTCCCTTCCGACCCGGAGAACTGGCTTTAGGTGCGCGCGGCCAGTTTTTTGCCCGCACCATTGATACCGACCTGGAACTTTCCAAAGAAGTATTTAAAGCCGCTGCCGACCACAAAGGAACCAGCGTAATAGAGGTGCTGCAAAATTGCGTGATATATAACGACAAAACGCATATTGCCATTACCGATAAAGAACACAAAGAAGACCGGACCCTTCACCTGGAACACGGCAAAAAAATGATTTTTGGCAAGAACCGCGACAAGGGCTTAATTCGGGTGGGCTTTGATGTTAAAGTGGTGGATTTAGGCAAAGGCGGGTTTACCGAAAGAGACGTTTTGGTGCACAATGCGCACGAAAAAGACACTTCTCTGCACATTGACCTTGTGAATATGGAGTATCCTGAATTTCCGGTAGCCATGGGGGTGATACGGTCCGTTCAGGAGCCAACCTACGATGAAAATGTACAGCTGCAAATGGATGCTGTTCACCAGACTACAGGCATTAAAAGTTTTGATGACCTGGTGCATTCCGGCAATACCTGGGCAGTAGATTAACCACGAAAAACAGTTTTTCAGGTGGCGTTTTGGGCAATTTTTGCTTTGATAAGCGCCACCTCATTTTTTTTACGGGCCAGCAAAAGCGCTTTGTGTAAACACATACGTTCCTGATCCAATTGATGCTGCATGCGGTACAACTCTGCCAATAAGCAATAATAGTAATGGTTATTGGGCAGGTTAAGTTGATGCGCCTGTTCCAGGGCCTCCTCCACCGAATTTGCTTTGGCCAGGGCATAGGTACGATTCATGGCAATAACAGGCGAATACTCCACTCGTAAAAGCCTGTTATACAATTGCAAAATATGCTCCCATTTTTCATCATTTTCAACCGTGTGCCAATAGGCAATAGCAGCCTCAAGGTGGTATTTGGTAGCCACTTTGCCTGTTGAAGCCAGCGCTAAGTACTGTTCTCCTTTTGCGATCAGTTCCCGGTTCCACCTGGTTTTATCCTGATGGTCATACAACATATCTCCGTGCTCACCGTCAATGCGCGCTTCTAACCGGGAGGCATGAAAGCACATCAGTGCCAAAAGTGCATGAGTAGCGGGTTTGGGAAAAACATCCTGCCGACTAAGAAAAAGCACCAGGCGCATGGCTTCCCAGCAAATGTCAAAGCGGATACTCTGCTCATTCACACTGCTGTAATAGCCTTCGTTAAACAAAAGGTAAAGAATGCGCAGCACCCCATCCAGCCGCTGTTGGTATTCGGTGGGTGAGAGTTCTGTTTCGAAACGTTTTTTCTGTTGGATGACTTTTTTGGCCCGGTACAGTTTTTTGTTGATGGCTTCTTTGTTGGAAAGTAAGGCCAACGCAATTTCTTCTATAGAAAATCCACACAAAATGCGCAGGGCCATGCATACTTGTGCCTCTTTGTTTAGCGCCGGGTCGCACAATACAAACATCATGCGCAACTGGCTATCTTCAATTAGGCGGGTGGTAATTTCAAAGGGTTCGGTGGCGGACAGGCCAATCTTAATATCGGGCACAATTTTTTCGTCAAACACTTTTTGCCGCCGAAAATGCTCCACAAACAGGTTTTGTGCCACTTTTCTGAGCCAGGCCTGCGGGGCGTCCGGCACCCCTTTATGCGACCAGGTTTTCATGGCCCGCACAAAAGTCTCCGAAACGATGTCTTCTGCCAGTTGAAGGTCTGACAGGCCATAGTAATTACAGAGTACAGCCACCAGGTTGCTGTACTCTGTTTTAAAAATTTCGGACAAGTGCCGTTGGTCTGTAGCCATGCAATAACACGTTTGGCCTTACATGCCTTCAAAAACCATAATGTCACGCACCTCTACTTTTCCACCATCGTTCAACACCGGGCATCCCTTGCCCAAGGCTATGGCTTCTTCCACCGACCCGGCACTTACAATAATAAAACCGCCCACAATTTCTTTCAGTTCGGCATAGGGCCCATCGGTAATGGTTCCATCGGCATGCATTGTTTTTCCTTCAAAACCCAATGCTTCTCCCGGGTTTTTCAGTTTACCCTGTGCACCAATGCCACCAATCCAATCGTGCCAGGCTTTTACTTCCTCCTGAATTTGCTCAGGAGTTGGGTTTAAATCGGGATTTGGAGCGCTGTGAAATAACATCATAAAATCTTTCATGTCTTTAATTTTTTAAGATAAATAAATACGTTCATAGGTAAGACGACCGGCCATAAGGAAACAGGACAAGAACGTGTGATTATTTTTTATGTACAACCAAAATTTCCCCGTTTTAGTTGGAAAGGAATGAAAAGAATGGGGGTATTTTGCCGAAAATGACTCAGCCCCATGGCATTCAGTATAATTCTGTTACATTTACGTTTGCTCAAAAATTTCAGGATAAAATCCATTTTTATGATTCCCAAAATTGCTGCCAATCGTTCCTCTTTTCGTCCTTTCCTTCTGGTATTTGGGGTGCTGTTTTTTTTACTGAACGGGCAGCTTCAGGGGCAAATTCAGTTTGCAGAAGGCTCCGTTTTTAGTTATTTAAAAGGAAAGGATGCCGCTGCCCTGCCTGGCAACTGGATGTTTCCTGAATATAATGTTTCGGCCTGGACAAAAGCCCCTGCGCCTTTTTGGTACGGTGACGGAACCGGCGGAACCCAGCTGGGCGACATGCAAAACACCTATTCCACCCTGTACCTGAAGGGCACTTTTACCGCCACCCACGCCTCCATGCTAAAAAAAATAAGTGCCGCTGTAAATTTTGATGATGGCTTTACGCTGTGGATCAACGGGATTGAGGCCCTTAGCATCAACAGTCCGGAAACCAAAAATGCGCAGAGCCTGGCCCCGAACAACCACGAGTCGGGCAACTGGGAGACCTATGTACTGCCCACTGCCGATCTGCTCCTGAACGAAGGCACCAATACGCTGGCGGTCCAGGTGTTTAACACAAGCCTGTCCAGCTCTGACCTTCATTTTAACCTGCGACTGAACGCGGTCCCCGACCTGCCGGAAACTCCAGACACCCTGGGCCTGACCTTCTCACACACGTCCGGATTTTACGAGGAAACCTTCCTGCTTCGCATTACACACCCCAATGCTAACCTTTCCATTGTGTATACCCTGGATGGAAGCAATCCACAAGATTCCCAAACATCCTTTAAAGGCGGCAATACGGTGAGCATACCTGTAAACCCGCTGAGCACTAACGGAAGGAGCCGCACCCCTGGGTTTATTGTACGTGCTTCGGTTCAGGAGAGCGGATTCAAGCCCGCTAAACCGGTTTCGCGCAGCTTTATTTTTCTGGAACAGGTGAAAACACAAACATCTCCCGGTGGCTCCTGGCCATCTTCCAATATAAATGGCCAGGTGATTGATAACGACATGGATCCCACCATTGTGAACTCCCCAACATACAAAAACCTGATGGACCAATCGTTGACC